>SXZD01000077.1 GCA_005788065.1 Burkholderiales bacterium | reverse complement strand
TTTCTTCAACCTCTTTTTCCATTTTAAGGATATCTTTAGTTTCAAAGAATACAACCATAATTGCGGTTAACGCCAACATTTTAACATCAGTATCACTTAAACTACGGAAGGGGTCAATCAGATGATGCCCACTTGCTCACTACAGATCACCTGATAATGGCTACCCCGCACGTTTGCATCAAAAGGCGTTCAGATATCGAGCAATCCCGTCCCGAAGCCTCAAAAGGCGTTCGGAGAGGGGCTCCAGCCCGCACTAATGTGTCCGAGGGCGTTCGGAGAGTAGTTTCAATCCGCACCAATGTGTCAGAGGGCGTTCGGAGATCGACTCCGCCGGATCGCATCCGAAAAATTGCGCCCGACCGTGCAGCGGGCGTCCCCTGTCAAATCACTGATTTGACAGGGGTTGAAGCGCCGCGAAGACGGTGTTCAAAGCCCGTCAACGTTGAGGAGCGCAATTTTTGCGGGAGAACCGCCGGAGCGAATCCGGACGCCTAAGACGAACCGCTCGTGCCTCGACTTGCGTAAAGTCCGGGCGAATCCAGACGCCTGAAACGTCACACCTTCCCGCACAACAGGTATTCCATCAGCGCCTTCTGCGTATGCAGACGGTTCTCCGCCTCATCCCACACCACGCTCTGCGGACCGTCAATCACTTCGGCGGCCACTTCCTCACCGCGATGCGCCGGCAGACAATGCATGAACACCGCCGTGGGGTCGGCTACCTTCATCATGTCCACATCGACCTGCCAGTCGGCGAATGCCTTGCGACGCTCTTCGTTTTCCGCTTCGAATCCCATCGATGTCCAGACATCCGTCGTCACCAGGTGCGCGCCCCTGCATGCGTCCATCGGATCTTCACAGACCTCCAGGTGCGCGCCTGCTGCCGCTACCCGTTCCGGTTCCACTTCGTAGCCCGGCGGTGTTGACACTTTCAGCTTGAAGTCCAGCAAACAGGCAGCCTGCAGCCACGTGTTGAACACATTGTTGCTGTCTCCCACCCATGCGACTGTCTTGCCCTGCATCGGACCGCGATGTTCAATGTACGTGAAGATGTCCGCCATGATCTGGCAGGGGTGGTATTCGTTGGTCAGTCCGTTGATGACCGGCACACGCGAATGGCGGGAAAAGCGTTCCACGATTTCCTGTTCATAGGTGCGGATCATCACGATGTCGCACATGCGCGAGATGACCTGCGCTGCGTCTTCAACTGGTTCGCCACGGCCCAGTTGCGAGTCGCGCGTATTCAGGTAAATCGCAGCTCCACCCAACTGGTGCATGCCCGCTTCGAAGCTCAGACGCGTGCGGGTCGACTGCTTCTCGAAAATCATGACCAGCGTGCGGTCTTGCAAGGGGTAGTAAGGTTCGTAGCGCTTGAAACGCGCCTTGATGTCCGCCGTGCGAGCGACAAGGTAGTCGAACTCTTCGCGGCTGAGGTCAGAAAACTGCAGAAAGTGATTCAGAGGCATGGTTTGTCGGGCTGTATCACCGCATAGGGGTAACACAGCCGTTTGTTCTTAAAAGGTAATTCTACGCTGATACGGGCTCGGACAGAAACTCTTTGATCAGCGCAGCCAGCGTGGCAATCAGGAAGTCAGCATCCGGGCGTTTCAGCACCAGAGGCGGCAACAGTCGCACCACGCTGTCGCGCGTCACGTTCATGATCAATCCCTTCTCCAGAGCCCGAGCCACCAGCACGCCGCAGGGGCGTAGCAGTTCGATACCGATCATTAAACCCTGTCCGCGGATTTCGCGGACACCGGCCACACCGGCTAGTTCACGTGTCATGCCGGCACGGATGTAGGCGCCCATCTCGGCTGCATTGCGGAGCAGTCCCTCTTCGTCCATGGCCTGCAGGGTGGCGATGGCTGCCGCGCATACCAGTGGGCCGCCGCCGAAGGTGGTGCCATGTGTACCCGGTGTGAAAACACCGGCTGCTGGACCGGCCGCCAGACATGCGCCTATCGGAACCCCGGATCCAAGACCCTTGGCCAATGTGACCACGTCCGGTTTTACGCCCGAATGCTGGTACCCAAACCAGGTGCCCGTACGACCAATGCCGCTTTGCACCTCATCAATCATCAGCAGCCAGCCCTTGGCATCGCACAGGGCACGCAGACGTTGCAGATACTCGTTCTCTGCCATGTTGACGCCACCTTCGCCCTGCAGCACCTCAAGCAGAACGGCATTGACATGGGGATGGCTGGCAGCGGCTGCCTCAATCGCAGCAAAGTCGCGGTAGGGCACCCGTACAAATCCACCGGGCAGTTCACCGAAGCCTTGCTTGGCCTTGGGGCTGTCGGTTGCTGCCAATGTGGCAATGGTGCGGCCGTGCCATGCACGTTCCATGACGATGATCTCGGGTGCGGGGTTGCCATTTTTGATGCCGATGTAGCGCGCCAGTTTGATGGCTGCTTCGTTGGCCTCTGCGCCAGAATTGCAGAAAAACACTTCTTGCATGCCCGACAGTTCGCACAGTCTGTCGGCCAGCGCCTCTTGTTCCGGGATGCGGAACAGGTTGGATGTGTGGATGACACGTGCCGCCTGTTCTGCAATGGCCTTGACCAGTCGCGGGTGGTTATGACCCAGCCCGCTGACCGCGATACCGGCCAGTGCGTCCAGATATTTTTTGCCGTCGGTGTCCCACAGCCATGCGCCTTCACCATGGCTGAAAGCCACCGGTTGGCGGGCATAGGTCTGCATCAGGTGGGATTGGGGTGCTGTGGGGCTGTTCATCTGCGTTGCCTGTATCAAGAAATCTTTAAATCGGTGTGCCGGGCTCTTGCTTTAGCGGTGCGCCCGCCCACGGTGGATGTCCATGCTGGTCAGCCCCGAAGCGGGGCTCAGATACTGCATGGCAATCGGCTCAAGGGCTGTGGGCTTGATGCCAAGGTCAGTGGACGCAGCGCAGGTCGCCACATTGTCGATTTTCATGGAATTGAGGTTGTCACGGCTCATCAGCGGCTCGCCCGGCGCCATTTCCATGGCGACAGCCTGCAGCCAGGCCAGCGGTCCCGGCATGGCGATGATGGGGCGCGGGTTACCGCTGCAGCGTGCTGCGATATCAACCAGTTGCCGGAGTGTGTAGACGCGGGGGCCTGCCAGTTCATAGGTTTTTTCTTCGGCTTCGGGGTTGTCCAGCGTGTTGGCAATGCCCCTTGCCACATCTTCGACATAAACGGGCTGGAAGCGCACATTGGCACCCGCCAAGGGCAGGATGGGTGCAAGCGCTGCCAGTTTGGCGAACAGGTTCAAAAAGCTGTCTCCGGGTCCGAACACCACAGACGGGCGGTAAATGGTCCAGTTCAGGAAACTGCCGCGAACGACGCGCTCGCCATCCGTCTTGGAGCGCAGGTACATGCTGGGGCTGCTCTGTGAACCGGTCACGCCCAGTGCGCTGACGTGCAGCAGGCGTTTGACGTTTTTCATTTTCATGGCACGCACGATGCGTTGGGGCAGTTCAACGTGGGCCCTGGCGAAGCGGTCTCCGTACGGGTTGCCATTGCCGCCCTGCAAAATGCCGACCAGATTGATGACGGCATCCACGCCCTGCATCAGTCCGACCAGCGTGCTGTCATCATTGACGTCTGCCTGCACGACTTCGACCTGCGGCACCATCAGCAGGGTGTCCGCGTTTTTGATACGTCGGGTCGGTACGACCACACGACGGCCCTGCGCAGCCAGTTTGAGTGCCACGGCTGTACCCAGAAAGCCGGAGCCGCCAATCAGCAGTACGGATTTGTACATTGAAATTCCTCAGATGTTCTTGCTCAGTTGTTTCTATTGAGCTACTCACTGCCCGACGGGTTGTCCCGCCGCCTGTTTTACTGATTATTGTCACCCTGCGCAACTTCACCGTCTGTCGTTGCCTTGAGCGACTGTGAGCTGATACTTCCCAGGCGCTGCTTGAGCGATTGCGGTTTGCCGTCGAGCAGGTGGGCGTATGCCACGGTGTTGCTCGATACTTTTTTCACGTAGTCCCGTGTTTCGGTAAACGGAATGGCCTCCGCAAAAATCTCGCCTTCGATGCTTGGGAAGTTGAGCTTGGTGCGCCAGTTTCGGGGTCGACCAGGACCCGCATTGTAACCCGCCGACGCCAGCACGATAGACCCGTCCAGTTGCTCATGCAGCATGCGCAGGTAAGACGTTCCCAGTTTCAGGTTGGTGCTGATGTCATTGACCTGTTTGTTGTCAAAGCCGGTGATGCCGATCTTGCGGGCCACCATCTTCGCGGTTTCCGGCATCAGTTGCATCAGTCCCGATGCGCCCACGGTCGATTTGGCCGAGGTGATGAAACGGGATTCCTGCCGTATCAGCCCATACACCCAGGCCGCTTCGACACCGGCGCTGCCTGCCGTTTCGATGAGGTTGTCCTTGAACGGCGTCAGATAGCGCAGGCGGATGTCATGCAGTTGCTGGGTGCGGTCTGCCGCTGCGATTGCACGGTCAGGCAGATCGTTCTGCGCGGCCCACTGAGCCGCTGCAAGCAATTGCCGGTCGTTCATTCCCGTCAAAGAGAAATTGAACTCGCGGAAACCTTCGGTCCGCTGGTTCAGGCGGTACCAGATGAGCGCACGCTGAAAGGCCGGAGTGGCTGCGATCTGCTGAATCTCATGCGGCGCCAGTGCCTGTTTGGGCGGTGGCGGCATCATGATGGTCTGCCCCAGATCTTCGATCGACAGTTGTCCATAGAAGCTGAAGGGATTGGCCAGTTGCGTGAAAATCTGGCGAGCGCCAGCGGCATCTCCGGTCTGGGCTCGGGCGCGGGCCTGCCAGTAACGCCAGGTGGTTTCGTTCTGCGCGTCTGCAGGCAGCCATGAAATGCCTTTGAGCACTTCTGGCCAGTCTTTGCGCAGCAGTTGCAGGCGTACATACCATTCGCCCGCGTCCTTGCTGCGCTGCTCGTGCTTGCCATTCTGGAACCAGGTGATGGCGTCCGGATGCCACTTGCGGGCAGAAAACAGACCCAGTTGCGACCACACCCATGATGCGGTTTCCGGTTCGAGGCGCGATGCGTTTTTCTGCATCCAGTCGGCAGCGTCTTCGGGTTCGGTGCGGCTTAACCGCGAGAGGGCCAGCGCTGCCAGCTCCAGTCGGTGGCTGCTGGCCCGCGATGGCAGGTCCTTCAGGTACTTCGCCGGTTTTTCAATGGCGGTTTCCAGCAGTTTGGGGTCAGTTCCGACATCTTTGGGTGTGCGGTTATGCAGATAACCGTAGACCCGTGTCGCATTGCTGTTGTTGCCGTTTTCCACCAGTACCTGGATGCGGCGCATGATGTCCCGGTGGCCGATCTTGCCTGCCTCATGCAACTGCTCGCCCATGACGATGCAGCCTTCCGGCAGTTCCTTGGGATGTGACATGACATTCTGTACCGCCGTGGTCACATCCTTGCCTGCGACCGATTGGCCCAGCGTGTCCAGACACTGCGAGCCCATGTCGGTTTTGTCCACCAATAGGGCAAACTGTTTGTTGAATTTTGCCCAGTCGCCCCGTTTGGCCAGCGACAGCAGAAAGTCACGCCGCGTCAGTTCCGCAGGCCATGTGTTGGCATGCAGATTGAGCAGATACTCCAGTTCGCTTTCTTTTTCGATGCCTTCCGGGGTGCGGCTGTCCGGTTGCTTGAGGCGGTAACGCCAAAACTCGATATAGGGCGACATGGGGCTGTCGGGACTGATGCGGGCGGCCGCTTTTTCAAAAGCGCCGATGTCGCTATTGCGAAATGCGTCGCGGGCAGACAGGATGGCTTCGTCGCCGGCTTGGGCACATGCGGGTGTCAGGCCGGAGAATGCGCCCAGTACCGCAAGTGTCATCAGCCCCTTGCGGACAGGACTTGCATTCCGCTTGGGTGCTGCAGCGCCCGCATGAGGCAGCGCGCACACGCAAGCCGCTGCAGATACAAACGGAGTATTCGGGGTGGGGTGGGGCAGGGGTACAATCAAGGGCATTCTCGACATCAGGTATTCCAACGGTGCAAACGGACAAACGCAGTGAGCGTAACCGCCTGCTGCAACAAAGACAGGCGCTGGACCCGGCGATGGCCAGCCAGTGGGCTGATGCCATTGCGGTTCATCTGGATCGGGTGCTCACTGAAATGGCCGCCCTGCGGGTTTCAGTGTACATGCCTATACGGGCTGAACCCGACCTGACCTGTCATTACCCCAATTATGCAGAAAAAAGGGCGTTGGCATTGCCCCAGTGTGATGAAAATGGGCGATTACAATTCATGTCATGGCAACCCGGGCAGAGACTGGTGGCGGGTCGCTATGGTATCGAGGTACCCGAGCGGGCCGTACCGGTCATGCCCGATGCCATTGTCGTGCCGTGTGTGGGGTTTAACTGTCTGGCTTATCGCATTGGTTACGGCGGTGGCTGGTTTGACCGGACATTGCCTGAGTTGCCCGACAGTGTGCGGGTGATCGGTGTGGCCTATGCGTTTGCGCAGACCGACGGGTTTGACCCTGAACCGCACGACCGCCCTTTGCATTGCGTGGTGACCGAGCAGGGTGTGCTGCTGCCCGGTTCATCCCCAATGTGAGAAGTTGCCTCAGTTGGCTCTTGCCGCACCGCCCGCTTCAAGGCCCAGATCTTTGACGAGTCTGAGTGTGGGGCCTGCATTGTTCATGGTGTAAAAATGAAAGCCGGGCACGCCTTCGTCCATCAAACGCTGACACAAGGCGCGAACCACTTCATGCCCGAAAGCGCGGATGGATTCGATGTCGTCTGCATAGCCCTGCAGTTTCGTGCGGACCCAACGCGGTATCTCCGCACCACAGGCATCTGAAAAACGGGCCAGTTGGGTGTAATTGGTGATCGGCATGATGCCGGGCAATATCGGAATGTTCACACCGCGGGCAGCGACTGCATCGCGGAAATGTAAGAACGCATCTGCGTTGTAGAAGTATTGCGTGATGGCAGAGTCCGCACCGGCATGCACCTTGGTGATGAAGGCATCCAGATCCTGTTGCGGACTGCGCGCCTGCGGATGCATCTCTGGGTAGGCTGCCACTTCCAGCGTAAATTCACGCCCGGTTGCTGCCCGGATGAAAGCGACCAGATCGCTGGCATAGCGAAACTCCCCGGCAAACCCCATGCCCGATGGCAGGTCTCCGCGCAGGGCCACAATCCGCTTGATGCCAGCCGAACGGAAGTCTGAAAGCAGGGCGCGGATGCTTTCCTTGCTCGCGCCGATGCACGAGAGATGCGGTGCTGCATCAGTGCCGGCTGCCAGAATCGATTTGACGGTGCTCAGTGTGCCGTCCTGGGTCGAACCGCCCGCGCCATAGGTAACCGAGAAAAAATGCGGCTCCACGCTCTGGAGCGTATCGCGCACTGTTTGCAGTTTGGCTTCGCCTTCCGGTGTTTTGGGCGGAAAAAATTCGAAACTGATTTCCATGTTGTCATGCACTTTCCGGGCTGACCCAGACAAAATATTCACGATTGCCGTCTCCGCCCGCGATGGGCGAGGGCATGAACTGTTTGATGCTCAGACCTTGCTGTCTCAAGGCCTGACATATGCCGTTTTCAAATTCCGGGCCCAATGCTTCGGCCTTGACGATACCGCCTTTGCCGATGTGTGCCGGGCCAACTTCGAATTGAGGTTTAACCAGCCAAAGCCCATGTCCCGCCGGTGACATCAGCGTTTTCAGGCCGCTGCTGATTTTGAGCAGGGAGATGAAAGACACATCCATCACGATCAGATCGAAGCCGCCAGACGGAATCCATGTATTCCTGTCACCGTGGGCTGACACTGCATCTTCAAGGGCTTGCCGGGAGATGTCTCGGGCATTGAAACCTTCAATGCACCTGACGTCTGGATGGGCGCCCAGTCGCGGGTGCAACTGTCCGTGACCGACATCGACGCCCACGACCCGCTTGGCCCCGCGTGCCAGAAGCACGTCTGTGAAGCCACCGGTGGACTGTCCGACATCCAGTGCGTGCAGGCCTGCAACATCAATGCCGCATTGATCGAGCGCACCGATCAGTTTCAATGCGCCTCGAGAAACCCACGCATCTTCTTCAGCAGCCTGCACGGTCAGCTCGTCTGCATCGAACACGTCGATGGAAGCCTTGCCGACCCGCAGAAAGTCGGGATGCCCCACACGGCGCAGACTCACCCGACCTGCTTCGATGGCTTTGCGGGCTGCTGTCCGGGAGACAGACAGTCCGCGGGCCACCAGGGCAGCGTCGACGCGTTGCGCCGCCGGCATCAGTAGCGGTAGGTGTCCGGCTTGTACGGACCTTCGGTTTTCACGCCGATGTAATCCGCCTGATCAGCCGTCAATTGGGTCAGTTGAGCGCCCAGCTTGGACAATTGCAGCAGTGCCACTTTTTCATCCAGATGCTTGGGCAGCACGTACACGCCCACGGGATACTTCTCGTGGTGGCACCACAGTTCAATCTGCGCCAGCACTTGGTTGGCAAAGCTGGAGCTCATGACATAGCTTGGATGACCTGTGCCGCAGCCCAGGTTGACCAGACGGCCTCGGGCCAACAGGATGATGCGCTTGCCGTCCGTGAAAATGACGTGGTCGACTTGCGGCTTGATCTCTTCCCACTGGCACTTTTCCAGCGCAGCCACGT
>SXZD01000076.1 GCA_005788065.1 Burkholderiales bacterium | reverse complement strand
CCCGGTTTGGCGTGATGCGCGGACGTTAATTCGTGATGAAGGATGCCTATTCGTTTGACCGGGATGTGGCGGCTGCGCTCAAGAGCTACGACACCATGTTCGATGCCTATCAGCGCATTTTTGCCCGGATGGGGCTGGTGTTCCGTGCGGTGGCTGCAGATACCGGCTCCATTGGCGGGTCGTGCAGTCACGAGTTTCACGTGATTGCCGACACGGGTGAAGACGCGATCGCGTATTGCCCCACCTCCGACTATGCCGCCAACGTGGAGTTGGCTGAGGCGGTGCAGACAGGTTCGCGCCCGGCACCGGCGCAAGCCATGGAAGAGATTGCCACCCCGGCCATGCCCCGTTGCGAAGACGTCGCCGCCCTGTTGGGCTTGCCGCTGTCGGCCACGGTGAAGTCGGTGGTGTTTGCCGTGGATGCAGAGGCTGAAGAGGGCAAGCCAAAGCCGCCGGCGCAAGTGGTACTGGTGCTGGTGCGGGGCGACCATGAAGCCAATGAAATCAAGGTGGGCAAGCTACCCGGCATGAACGGTGCACGCATGGCCACGGAAGAAGAAATTCTGGGTGCCTTCAACTGCAAGCCGGGCTATCTGGGCCCTGTAGGCTTGAAGGCGGATGTGCGCGTGATTGCAGACCGGGCAGTGGCAGTGATGTCCGACTTCACCACCGGTGCCAACCGTGTGGACGCCCACTTCAAGGGCGTGAACTTCGGGCGTGACCTGCCTGAGCCGGAAGTGGCGGATGTGCGCAATGTGGTGGCCGGTGATCCGTCGCCGGATGGCAAAGGCGCGCTTGAAATTTGCCGCGGCATTGAAGTGGGCCACGTGTTCTACTTGGGCACCAAGTATTCGTCTGCGCTTAACGCTACATTCCTCGCAGAAAACGGCAAGCCGGCCGTGATGGAGATGGGCTGTTATGGAATTGGTGTGACTCGCATTCTGGGTGCGGCCATCGAGCAGAACCACGATGCCCGCGGCATGATCTGGCCCATTTCATTGGCGCCATTTGAGCTGGTGATTTGTCCGGTGGGATACCACCGGTTTGAGCAGGTCAGGAAGGCAGCAGACGAGCTGTATGCGCAACTGCAGGCTGCCGGCGTGGATGTGATGCTGGACGACCGCGACGAGCGTCCCGGTGCCATGTTTGCCGATTGGGAGCTGATTGGCGTGCCTTATCGCATGACAGTGGGCGACCGCGGTCTGAAAGAAGGCAAGGTGGAATGGCAGGTGCGCCGGCCCGGCGCAGATGGCCAGATGCCGGCGGCTGAGGGTTGGACGCTGGAGGGTTCAGCTGACCGCGCACTGGCTGAGATCCAGCAGGCGCGCGCCAAGCTGTCGGTCTGACTGCGCCCGCATGCCATCAATAGCGGCCCGTCGCAACAGGTCGGCGGGTTGCATGAGGCCCCGTGCTTCAAGCCTGTCGAGAACACTTTCGCCGTGGCTGTTGCGTGTCAGCGGGTCCAGTCCCCACGAGATGAGCGTCGCCAGAATCTGCTGCGGCGATACCGAGTCTTGATGGGGCTTGCAGGCGACGGGTTTGGGCCGGTTGGGGCGGCTGTTGAAATCGAACTCTGTATCGGCTGCAACTGCCAGTGCCGACAGCATGCCGTGACAGGTGACGCTGTCATGCAGCCGTACACCCTCCAGTGCCAATGCAAGTTTGGACAGCAACAACAGATGCTTGTGTCGGTGCACCGGCACATTCCAGGTAAAGCTGCGAAGGCCATCAATGGCCAGATACAGGCGTGCTGTGTCGTTCAATAGTCCCTCGCGCTGGCACCGCGACAACAGGCTGCTGGCCAGCAGCGCCAGGCGTTGGGTTTCCCATTCTTCTAAAGCAGGGTTGAAGTCGTCGCTGTCCTCGTTTGGGCAGCGCGTGCTCTGTGTAGCCGTTTCCAATGCGAGAGTGGGTAGCAGGTTGGCAGGAAGGGCGTTGATGATGGCCTGCAAGGATTCACTGTTGTCCTGCGCGGGGCAATGGGTGGCGGTGTAGTGGGTCGTGTTGTTGGTGGTGACCTGCGCGATGGCGTCCGACGCGGTGGCAAGCAGTTTGATTGCAAGGTCCGTTTTTTGAACGGCATTCAGGATGATGCGGGCATTGGGGTGCAGGCGGGCGAGTTGAACGATTTCGGCAGCGCGAGTGCTTTTGAGGCCCCGTAGGTCCAGCAGGTTGACGTGGGGTGCCGGTGAGAGCAGATGTGCTGCTGCGTTGCCACAGTTGCCGGCAAGCCTCAGGCAGGCCACGGGAGGTGAGTTGATGAAGGCTGCACCTGTGTGGCTTGAAGCAATCGCACGGGCAAGTGATCTGTCGTTGACACTGCGCATCAGCCCTTGCGCCACAGCGCGCATCCCATCGCAGGTTTGCCCAAGACGGTGAACGTCACGGGGGTGCAGAAAGCGGGTCAGGTAGTTCCATTCGCCTGCGCCAAGCCTTTGCAGCGGCAGCGCTGCGTTGTGCATGCGGTGGTCCTGTCGGCGGTATGCCAGTTCAGTTACCTCGCCTTGTGCGTTCAGTAAAACCCGATCGGATGTCCTTGAGGATAAAGATTGAGAAATGCTTGCAACCATATGTGGTCCTCTTTTGAATGCGCAATGAATGAAGATGGATGTTTAACCCCTATGAGTGGTTTTTGCGGTGCACAAGTTCCCGTTTTTTGGGGCAGATCGAAGCTGTTTTTGGAGGGAACTTTTTTAGGGTTAACCGTCACCCAAAGATGGGGTGATAGGTGCCGCATCCGGAGGATGGCGCGAGGGTGATCCTATGTGCAGCGCCTGCGGTCTGTGTTTCAATAGGGTTTAAAAGTTGGGTTTAATGAACGCAAGGGATGCAATGCAAAAGGCGTGGCTGATTCTGTTTTTGCTGTGGATGTTTTTGCCCATACGGGTGCTGGCAGGCCAGCAGCAATACGAACCCCTGTCTGATGCTGTACGTCATGCGCTGGCGGCAGCCGTACTTGATCGCTCACCGCCTGAGCCACTCTTTGTGTCTGCGGCTCATCGAAACTACTGGTTGAAT
The DNA here is from genome assembly GCA_005788065.1 of Burkholderiales bacterium. Lineage (GTDB taxonomy): Bacteria > Pseudomonadota > Gammaproteobacteria > Burkholderiales > Burkholderiaceae_B > SXZD01. The sequence continues at coordinate 5,203 of SXZD01000076.1, read as the reverse complement.
GACATGAGCGCGCGGCTCAAGCAAAAAATTCCCAATGACATGCTGCGCAATGACCTCATCAAAACAGCCCGCTATGAGGCACAGCGGGCAGGGCTTGATCCTCAACTGGTGCTGGCACTGATCGAGGTTGAGAGTGGCTTCAGGCAGTATGCGGTCAGCTCGGCAGGAGCACGAGGTTTGATGCAGGTCATGCCCTTCTGGACGCGCGTCATCGGCGACGGCAACCCGTCAACGCTGTTTAATATGCGCACCAATATCCGCTATGGCTGCGTGATTTTGAGGCACTACCTGGACATGGAAAAAGGTGACCTGTTTCGCGCACTGGGTCGCTATAACGGGTCGCTGGGCAAGGCGGAGTATCCCAACCTCGTATTGGGCGCCCTGCAGCGCAAATGGCAGGTGCCCGAGTGGGTGGAGGTGGCGACCACCCGGTAAACGAGTGTTACGCTGCGGCAAGTGCGTCCAGTACCCGTGCATGCCTTTCACTGGCGGTGTAGAGGTAGCAATTCAGGGCGGTAAACAATTGATTGGCAGAACTGTCGCTGTTGAAGTACTGCCGCCTGGCCACGTCCTGTGAGGCTTGCAGGTGATGCCTGAGCGTGGTTGCGTCTGCGTTGACCATAATGGGATGGTCTTGCCTGATGGCCGGATTGTTCAGGAATGAGCGGCTTTGTGCGCTGATGGCCAATGACTCCGGCAGGTTGAACCGATGCAGTTGACTGTCTTGGGCATCCGCTTGGGAGCGCTTGAGGCGAAGTCGGCTGTTGGGCAGATGCACACGCTCATCAGCTGATATTTCGCGTGTGCGCACCTGCGCAACAACAGTGGGATCATCCGACGCCTGACACGCAACTTCAATGGCGTCGGTGATGCAGGAGTATGCATCCACCTGCCGTGAACCCTCGTTTAGCCAGACATCAAGGTCCGGATGCTGGCTTGCCAATTTCCGGTACATGCCGACGGAAGATCCCGCAGTGGAGTCCAGAATGATGACAAGGCGTTTGCTCCTGGCATTTCTGCCCTCGGGGGTGTCAAAGCGACCACCGTTGCATGTTGCCAGGATGACCGGAATGGCATGACGCTGCTCGTCCATCAGGATGACAATGCGTGGCGACGACGGAAAAATCTCCCACCAGTCGACGCTGGCCAAGAATTCGTTGAGTCGCGCATCAATGGCCTGCCCTTTGGATCTGACTGCTTCGGCCACCTGAACCCGGACCGGCCAGCCGTCGCGCCCCCGCGTGTTTCTGAGCAACTCCCGCACGCCCGCCGGGCGGGGCTGGTACAGCGCGAGGCTGCGCGCTTGTCCATCCCGGAAGTTCACCAGGGTAAACAGTGGAATGTTGATCTCATGGTAATGAAGACCGTGTGCGGGTCGTCTGTCTGCTGCTTGGCTGACGGCAGCGCTGTAGGTCAGGCCTGCGGATCTGCGCGCAAGGCTGGCGATGTTTGCGCCATATCGCTTCTGCAGGATGTGGGCGTCAATGATGTCAGATGTGTTCAGGTTGCCGCGCTTTGTCATGTCTGTCTGCGGCGAGCGGAAAGGCATCAGCATGGGTCTGACAGTCAGCGATGGCTGCGGTGAAAACCAGACCGGTAAAAACGATTGCGGTGCAATGTTACCCGTTGCTTCAGATGCAAATTGCAGAACCTGTTGCGCGCGGGCCAGCGTTACTTGATCGCTGCGGTGTTGCGCGGCCTGTGCGATGGTCTGATTGGTGTAAAAAATGGATGGAACGTGATGGGCTGCTGGCGGTGTTTCAAAGGGTGATGCAAACGACCATTGGGCGTTCAAGTGCGCCGCAGTGGGCGTGGCAGATGGTGTGCCTGGATTGGATGTGAGCATGACGTCGATTTCAGTTGATCGCGGATCGGTGTGTTCCGGAATGGCGTTAGGCGCAGAATGTCTGAGGGTGAAGTTCTCAAACTCGCGCGAATCCTTGAGTGTTCTGATCGACACAAAAAGTTCCATCCGACCCGTTGAGGCCGGGTCATCTGAACTTGCTTCAACCCAGGAGTCTCAGCAGCAATTGATGTGCTTCCGTATGCAGTGCCTGTGGAACAGATTCCCGAACCTGCAGCCATAGAAAATCTGCCTGCAGTTTCAATTCCTCTGCAAAAGCCGGCGAACTCTCCAATGCGTCCCAATCATGCGCGGACAATTGCGAGATGTGTTTTCTTTCTGCATTCAGCTTGCGTATCTGCGCCTGACGTTGCGCCCATGCAAACTGTCCGAGCAGGTTGTCATTCAGGCTGCAGGCGGGGTTCCAAGCCGGGCGGGGATAGTCATGAGTTTGAACGCCACCGTAGTTCAGAATGTTTTCTGGAACATCTTCATAGCAGGGCCGCTGCCGGATGAATGCTGAATTGAAAAAATCTTCAAGTGCGTTGTTTTTCAAGGCCGCGCAGTAACGTGCCAGCAATACAAACGGAAACTGTTTGAATGAGCCGGGATGGTTTTCAATCAGTGGGGTGGGCAGTGCCTGACCGTGCACTGGGCTTTCGACGAGATTGTTGGCGGGGTGATAGATCAGGCCCGTAACTGTCTGCAGCGCAACGGAGCTCAGATGCGTATTGTGTGCACTGCGAGAATGTGGCCGCACGTCGATCATCTGCCAACTGCGCTGTCAGATCATCTGCGGTCAGCGTTTCAAGATTGATCAATTCAGCGACTGAAATGACAACAGAACCTGCTGGTACTGCGCCTTCAGTCTGTCGCGTCAATCATTGTGCGTGGTTGTTACGACCGCGTGTTACCAGAGCAATATCACTTGCATGCGCGCGCGGTCGTCCTGCCTGGAATGCAGAGCCTGTCGGTGCGTTCAACAACTGCGCGATCGATTGGGGTAACAGGGAATTAAACAGCATGAGGCCTCCAGGGCTGTGTTGCTCAGGACACTTTTTTCGGCGTGTCCAAGCCCTGTGTTTTCAAAAAGGATTCGGTGTGGCGCTGCATGATTTCTGCGGCCAGCTCGTCTGCGATCTGGCGTCCGATTGTGCGTTGTGCATCGCTGTCAGCGCTCAAGCCTTCTTCTGCCAGACGTGCATTGAGCCGACTTGTAAAGGGTTCGTCCATGCTTTCAATCAATTCGGTCTGCATGGCTTCATGGGTTTGCGGGGCCATGCGCTTGAGTACGGCCTGCCAAGGCGCCCAGTCGCGTGCGAGAAAGGTCGGAAATTCTGAAGGCTCGCGCTGGAGGATGTTGTTGGCTGCATCACTCAGGTCCTTTTCAGTCACTTCCGAGACCGCTGCAAAGCGCATCTGAGTGGCATCTAAGGGCAGCGCCAACCGTTCGTGAAGACCTGTCTGGTAAGCCAGGTGAACTTCGATGGGCTCGATGAAAAAAGCCAGGCGGCCTCTTTCGCTCTCCAGTGTTTTGACCTTGTCGCGCGCAATTTTTTCCAATGCATCAAGACGGTACATTCCACGGGCCAGGCGACGCAGCTCCGGTATCCTGTTGTCGTAGTCGCCGCGCTGCACGTCGGCTGCAATGCACAACCCACGCATCTGGTTAAATGCAAGCGTGACCCGGTCTTCGCAGGATGCAGTTGCTGTCAGTGCTGCGGCAAAGGTGTCTTTGCGCAGATCGGCGTCTGCATTCAGTCGGTCAATCCACTGCACCAACTTGACTTTGAAATCGGGCGTACGCGCATTAATGGTCTCTGTGCTAAGCCGTCGTAAAAACTGCATGAATTCTGCAGCGTGTTCTTCATGCAGCCAACTGTTCAAAAGGGAATGAATGTCACGCTGCGCTGCATCTGCATGTTGCGAAAACGGCTGCAGGGCCTGCGCAGATTGTTCAGTTGCCACTTGAAGAAGTTCTGCCGGAGTTGCCTGGGCCTGCTGAAGTCCGGAGTGAAGTGGCAAACTCATCATCGTGTGAATGGCGGTATGCGTGACCGTTTGTACAAGGATATCAAAGGCGATCAGACCCAAACCAGCGGTATTACTGAAAACCAGTTGGTTGTAATTGTCACGTGTCAATTCGGTACGTCGAACCATGGCGTGCACTGCCGCATGGAGCAGGGTAAACACCACGCCGGAATGCATCAAGCGATCTGCGATCGGCATTTGCGGTTGCCCGTGTTGTCGAACATTTAGCAGCGTTTGGGCAGCATCAATCATCAGTTGTATGACGGTGGTGCCCACATTGATGTATACACGGTTTGCAGCCATTTGCGCGGTGTCCGGCCGCATGCCCCACGCGTGGCTGACAGCAGCGCCAGTGGTCGTCAAGACTTGTGCAGCGAACCCTGCGATATTCGGCATGCCGTATCGGGTTGCTGCATGCGTCGCATGTGTGTGCGCATGGGAAAGTGCATCGTGCGCGGCATTCCAAAGCGTGTGGGTGAGTTGGGCGGCTTGGTTGAATTGGAGGTATGGCATTGCTGCTCCTGTCGCGGTGCGACACTGCGGTGGACAAATGAAAGCGCGCAGCGATGGCTCAAAGGTGGCCAACCGCGACGGGCGCTTGTAACCTCTTTGAGTGGCGGGAAATCCCTGATTGGTTCCTTCTACAGGCGCCTGAATCGGGGTAGTGATTGAAGGTAGGGCTGGTGGGGCAGTTTGTCGTGACCGGGGCGATCACGGCGAGATTGAATGTCTTATGAGCACAGTCCATCAAAGACAACGGTGGCTACATGCGCGCAGACTTTTTGCACGGTACGCCAGTTGTGCCAGCGTTCATGCAGATTTTTGTATTCCGACAACTCGGTTTCTTCGAGGTCAAAGGGCATGGAGTTGAACAGTTGAATGTGCAACCGCTGAAGTGGCGCCTCCTGGGATAATGCCCGAGCCGTTGCCACGGGCATGACTCAGGCAATGGCCATACCCGTTGTGCGCATCAACCTTTTCAGATGCGCTTGGCCAACTCAGCCGCTTTGCCGATATACGAGCGCGGTGTCATGGCCAGCAGTCGCGCCTTCTCTGGCTCGGGCAGTTCAAGCCCGCCGATGAAGGTGCGCAGCGCCTCTTCGGTGATGCCTTTGCCGCGTGTCAGTTCTTTCAGGCGTTCATACGGTTGCGGCAAACCATAACGGCGCATGACGGTTTGTACGGGCTCTGCCAGCAGTTCCCACGCGTTGTCGATGTCTGCATCAATGGCGGCGATGTTCACTTCCAGTTTGCCCATGCCGCGTAGCGCGCTTTCATACGCCAGCAAGCCATAGCCCAATGCTACGCCGAGGTTACGCAACACGGTGG
>SXZD01000075.1 GCA_005788065.1 Burkholderiales bacterium | reverse complement strand
CAGGGTCTGGCCGCACTCATCACCAAGCCCGCGACAGAGCCGGTACCGAGCAACTGGAAGACAGGCGGCTATCTGGACAAGCTGCCCAAGGACCCCTGGGGCCGTCCGTATCAATTCCTCAACCCAGGCGTCAAAGGCGAAATCGATGTCTTCAGCTATGGAGCCGACGGCAAGCCGGGTGGTGCAGGCGCCGATGCCGACATTGGCTCCTGGGACCGCTGAAACCCGGGCACAGGCGATATGAACATTCACCGCACTGCCCGCGGCTTCACTCTGCTGGAGTTGCTGGTGGTGCTGGTGGTGATCGCCATTGGAACCGCCATGGTGTCTGCCCGGCTCATGCCGGATGACCAGCGCCTGCTGGATCAGGACGCCGAACGTCTGGCTCAGATCCTGAGCGTGGCGCAGGAGCAAAGTGCGGTCAAGGCAGAGACGATGGTGTTCATGGTGACTGACAGCGGTTTTCGGTTTGCCGTGGCGGGCAGTGGCAACACCTTGCAGCCCTTGCGGGACGACCTGCTCGGACCACGCAAATGGCAGTTACCCGACACCCGAATACGTATTGAAAACAATGGCCTGGCTGTCCAACGCCTGCAGATAGCGCCAGAACCGGGCTTGGATCGCATCCTCATCGAGCTGTCCAGCAAGCAAGCCAAATGCCTGATTGCCCGCCGCTTTTCAGGTCGCTATCAAGTGGTGCGGCGATGAGGCGCAACAGCGGGTTCACACTGATCGAAGCGCTGGTTGCACTGAGCATATTGGCTGTCGCGCTGATGGCATCCATCCGGGCAGCAGGCGTTCTCAATACCCGCCAGTCAGAACTGCAATCGCGACTGAGCGCCCAATGGAGTGCCGAAAATCTGGCGCACGAGTTGCGCTTGCGCGGATCCTTCCCGGGCGCGGGACTGCAGGAACAGCCCTGCCCTCAGGGTCGCCAGCCATGGTACTGCGTGGTTGAAATCAGCAACACGCCCAACCCCAATTTTCGCCGCATCGAAATCCGCGTCTACGACGGCCCTCCGAAACAGGCAGACCAGAACACGGTGGCGCGTCTGATGGTTTTTCTGGCGAGGTTGCCATGAAACACGCGATCAAGTCCGGCAACCGACTGCATTCGGCAGCCAAGGGTTTCACCCTGATTGAGCTGTTGGTCGCGCTGGCCATCGTGTCGTTAGTGGCTGTTTTGTCCTGGCAGGGCTTGGACAACGTAATCCGCCTGACGCAACGCGTGCGCGACAGCGACGACCAGTGGGAACAGATGCGGGCCACACTGGCGCAGCTGGAACGCGACTTGAAATCGGTGCACAACCCGCGCGCCAGCACGCCGGGCATTGCAGGAGCTACGGGTGCCGGTCAGACAGCCAGCGGTGGATCGCCGGCCAGCAACAACCCGACACGAACCGGCACAGGTCAACCCGGCGGGGACCCGGCCACCGGACGCCAACGGGCGATCGGACGTGACGACGTCGCTATCGAAAACGACGACAATCTGGACACCGTGGTCAATGCAGCGTTGGCCAACACGCAGCGCGTTCAGATGAAGGGGGGAGCGTTGGAAATCATTTCCAGCCAGGCCAGCCCTCAAGAGGGTCCGATGTCGCTGCAGGTCCGCTGGCCCTGGATCAACGGGCAGTTGCGACGCGAGCAGATCAATCTGACAGCCCGACTGGACGCGCAAGGGTCCGGCAACGTCAGCGGCATGAACCTCACAGCTGCCCAACGTGCGCTGTTTGACGAGCCAGGACTGCGCACGCGGGGCGTTGGCATACGGATGTGGATAGAAGGGCGCGGCTGGGATGCCGAGCAGTTTCTGGGAGAGCCCCTGCCACCGGAAGACCTGCCCGTACCACCGGGCGGCAACGGCACTGCCACCGGAGGAACAATGCCGGGCCCGGGCAGTCAACCGCTGGTACAGGGGCAAACACCGAACACAGCAGCCCCGCTCGGCCCGCTGCGCCTGCGCGGTGTGCGCATCCGGTTGTGGCTGCCCTCTGGCGACATCTACACCCGGGTGTTCATGCTGGGGCAGGAGACATGATGCGACAACAACGGGGGGTTGCGATTGTCACCGCACTGCTGGTGGTAGTGCTGTCAGCGGTGCTGGTCAGTGGCGTGGTCTGGCGTGTCTACAAGAACGGTCGCAGCGTGCTACATGAGTCTTCCCGCGTGCAGGCCAGGCAGGTCATGCGATCGGCTATTGAGTGGGCTAGCGTCATCCTGCGCGAGGACGCCCGGGTTTCGGCCACCGACACACTGGCTGAGCCGTGGGCAGTCCCGCTGGCCGATACACGGCTGGATGAGTCGCTCAGGCCGCAGGTCAGCGGCAACGACCGCAGCACGTCCGCGCGCCTGTCAGGCATGATCGAAGACGCACAGGGGCGGTTTAATCTTTTCAATCTGACCGGTGACGACGTGGCGGTGGCCAAGGAGTTGCGTTCATTCCGGCGACTGTGCGCGACGGTCGGACTGGACAGTGCGCGGTGCGAGACGGTGACCCGCACAGCACGGCGGCGCAAGGATGCTGTCATACGCCAATGGACAGACCTGCGCAGCGACAGCGGCATCGATGAGACCACCGTCGAAACCCTCAAACCATACGTGGTGTGGATCCCAGCACAAACCCGCGTCAACGCGAACACAGCCAGCGCCGAGGTGCTGTATGCCGTGCTGGCGCCCATCGACTACAGCGGCGCACAGCAAATGGTGATTTCGCGGGACCGGGCAGCCTTCAAGGATGAGGGGGATATCCGCAGCCGTATTCCCGGCTTGGGGAGCTCTGCACCCGACACATCGCAAGTTGATGTTAAAAGTCAGTATTTTCTCGTCAAAGGCGCCGTACAGGTGCAAGAATCACGTTTGCAGGCACAGGCGCTGCTGCAGCGGCAGGAAAACCGTGTCTACACCATGTGGAGAATCGATTGAGCAAGGGATTGCAATTGCTGGTGTGGTGGCCATCACGCCTGCAGACAGAAAAGGACCAGGCGGCCGGCGTGCTCACGCGTCTGCATTGCGAGGTCATCAATGCACAGGGGCGGGTGGTCAGCCAGCAGGACAGCCTGCCGCAGGAGTTGCCGCGCAACCTGCCGGCCACCCTGCTGCTGCATCCGGATGACATCAGCCTGTTGCCGGTCAATGTACCGGAGATCAAGGGCAAACAGGCAGCCAGTGCTCTGGCCTTCGCGACCGAACCGCTGGTGCTGGCCGATATTGACGACCTGTTCATTTCCGCTCACGGCAAACTGCAGAAGCAGGACGCAAACGACAGGGGGTCTGACGGTAACTGGCGTACGGTGGCTTGCGTTGAAAAGTTGCGGGCACGCTCGATTCTGGTGGCGGTCGCCGGCATGGGACTGAATGTGCAGCGCATCAGCTGCGAACCGCTGATGTTCGACGTGCGCGGGCGCGACGTCTGGCTGATCGAAACCCCCACCGGGGCATGGGTCTGTTCACATGCATCGCCGCCGTGGATGCTGATGGCAGACGAAATCCGCACTGGCGCACAGCGCTTGAAAAGTTGGCGGGCCGACCACATACCTACGGCTACCGGTCCGCTGCTGCTGGTGTCGCGTACCCCCTCAGTACGCACCCAATGGGAAGCAGCAACGGGGCTGACCTACGAAGTGCTGGGACGTGATGCGTTGAGCATCGGGTCAGACACTGTTCAACTGCTGCCCGAGCGCGATATGCGTCAAGCCAATCGGGGGCGCGGTGCGACCGCATCCGCGTGGCGCCTGCCCCTGCAGCTGGCAGCGGCCTGCGTGGCGCTGGCGGTCATCCTGCTGAACGTGGCAGCGCAAAGGGTTCGCAATGCGGACCGGGCCATCGATGCGGCCGTGGAGGCCGCTTTCGCGCGTGCCATGCCCAACACACCGATGGTGGCCGACCCCATCCTCATGCTGGAGCGCGCGCGGCAGCAACTGGCGCAATCCAGCCAGGGTGGTAGCTCTGCCTTTACGCGTCTGCTGCATGCGGGTGCATCGCAGATGCAATCGGTACCCTTCAATGCCGTCAGCGTCATTCAGTATGACGGCACCACGCTGAACATGAGCTTTGCCGGTGATGTTCCCGAAGCGCAGCGCAAAGAGATTGACGGCGCATTGCGCGGGCAGCAAATGCGCAGCACCTGGCAAACCGACGAGAAAAAACGCAACCGTGTGAGCCTGACATGGAATCGAAATTGAAAGCCGCCATCGGCACGGGCGCCGGTCAGCCCATGGGACAAGCGCTGGGACAGAAACTGGGCATTCAGCTGCGCAGCCGCTATGACGCACTGAGCAACCGCGAACAGCGGCTGGTTCTCCTGCTGGGTGGGGTGCTCCTGGCGACCCTGATCTGGGTAGTGGGGCTGGCGCCTGCCATACAGGCACTGACAGTCACAAAACCTGCATTGGCGGACAAGCAGGCTCAGGCCAGCCGTGTGCTGGCTCTGGCCGATACAGTTGCAGCCCTGCGGGAACGAGGTGGCAAGCGCGGGCAGGCCAGTGATGCGCCCGACCTGCAATTGAAGTCGCGGATCGACCTGATGCAATGGCAGGATCGCGCAACCGTCGAGGATAGGGGCGATGGTGTGTATGCCGTCGATATCAATGGCATACCGGCAGTGGATGCACTGGACTGGCTGGACAACACCGAGAGGCTTACAGGGCTGACCCTGCAGAACCTCACGCTTGAAAAGATATCCACAGGCACCGTCAGTATCCGCAGCATCTGGAAACGACCGGCGGGGTCAGGCGCATGAATGTGAAGACGCGTCGCTGGCCCTTGCTGCTGGCTTTTGCCATCGGCTTTGTAGCCAGCATACTGGCCTTTCCTCCGGTCACGTGGCTCACAGACCGGGTGGGCAGCGTTACCGGACAACGGCTGAACATCAGCGCGGTCCAAGGTAACCTGTGGAGCGGTAACGGACAGTTGGTGCTGTTCGATGGTGACCGGTCGCGGGCCATTCCGGGTCGTCTGCAATGGCAGGTCAATCCGACGGCATGGTTGAAAGGCGGGCAGCCCCTGCTGACCGTTCAACACGACAGTTTGGCAGAGGCGGTGAGCCTGACCCGCACGGCCCAGGGTTTCATGCTCAGCGGATCGCAATTGCAGTTTCCGGCCAACTGGCTGGAAGCGACCGGAACCCCGTGGAATACGCTGCGACCGGCAGGCGCGATCCGGCTGAACTGGGGTTCTTTTATCGTAGGGCAGCCTTTCGCTGTTACGCTGCGCTGGCAGGATGCACAATCTGCGCTTTCCGTGGTAAAACCCCTCGGAAACTATGAAGTGCGGGTCGATTTTGCGCAGAACGGCGCCATGGCGGCCAGACTCAATACCCTGGCAGGCGACCTGAAACTGGAGGGTCAAGCCAGCTGGAATGCAGCGACAGGTTTTGCATTTACAGGATTTGCCAGTGCCAGCCCTTCGCAGGAAGCTGCACTGACCGGCCTGCTCAGCCAAATGGGCAGACTAGAGAACAACAGATACCGACTCGGCTCATGAACAAGACACACACCACCACGCGAGGATCCATGCGCAAACGCCTGCGAACACTGGCAGCCAGTATGCTGCTGGCGCTGCCCATGACGGGCAGCCTTGCCGAAGAACTCATACGGCTGAATTTCATCAATGCCGAAATCGAATCGGCCGTGCGTGCCATCGGTGCATTCACCAACCGCACGTTCGTGGTCGACCCGCGCGTCAAAGGCACCATCAACCTGCAGAGCCAGAGCCCGGTCAACCGGTCGGAGGCCTACAACACCCTGCTGGCGGCGCTGCGTTTGCAAGGATTTACGATCGTGGAGGCTGGCGGGATTTTCCGGGTGGTGCCAGAAAACGATGCCAAGGTGCAGGCCACTGCGATCGACCCACGCAAAGCGGGCGAATTGCGCGGCGACCAGATCATCACCCAGGTGTTCCAGCTCAACTACGAGTCGGCCACCAACCTGGTGCCTGTGCTGCGTCCGCTGATTGCACCTAACAACACGATTGCAGCCTATCCCAACAACAACACGCTGGTCATCACCGACTATGCAGACAACCTCAAGCGCATCGGCCGCATCATTGCCAGCATTGACGGACCCACGGCCAACGATCTGGAGATTATTCCGGTCAAGCACGCATTGGCCATCGATCTGGCCGGCACCGTCACCCGTCTGCTGGACGAAGGCGCACGCGCCACCGGTGCACCGGTGGACGGCGGACAACGGCTGACGGTCATGGCAGATGCGCGCACCAACTCGCTGCTGATCCGCGGCTCAAGCCCCGCCCGCATCGCGCAGGCCAAGTCACTGATCGCGCGGCTGGATACCGCCACCTCACAACCTGGCAGCGTCTACGTGGTGTACCTCAAAAACGCAGAGGCCACGCGTCTGGCCCAGACGCTGCGTGCGGTGCTCTCTAGCGATGCAAGCAACAACTTCATCACCAACCAGGCCAACCAGAACAATCTGAGCGGAGGCATGGGCGGCAACAACATGTCCTTCGGCAACACAGGTTCCTCCTCTGGTGCAACGGGCAGCGGCTCATCGGGCAGCAGCACCGGCATGGGCATGGGCGGGTCCGGCAGCGGATTGGGGGCGCAGTCCAGCGCTGCAACCGGCAACTCGACACCGTCAACTCCGGGCATCGTTCAGGCTGACCCCAGCACCAACTCTCTGATCATCACCGCACCCGAACCGGTTTACCGCAATCTGCGCGCCATCATTGAAAAGCTGGATGTGCGGCGCGCGCAGGTGTTTGTTGAATCACTGATTGTCGAAGTGAGCGCCGAAAAAGCGGCTGAGTTCGGCATCCAGTTCCAGGCGCTGGGCAACCTCAATTCCAACTCGACCGGCGGCATCGGTGGAACCAACTTTGGTGGTCGCGGCACAGGCCGCAACATTCTGGATACTGCAACCAATCTGGGCACAGCCGGCGGGGGCCTGAACGTCGGCGTGATCAAGGGCAAAGTGGATGTGCCGGGCATCGGCAGCATCACCAATCTGGGACTGCTGGCGCGCGCCTTGGAAACCGGTGCGAATGCCAATGTGCTGTCCACACCTAACCTGCTGACGCTGGACAACGAGGAGGCCCGCATTGTAGTTGGTCAGAACGTACCCTTCATCACCGGTCAGTTCACCTCCACCGGCAACAATGCAGCGGTCAACCCTTTCCAGACCATCGAACGTCGTGACGTGGGTCTGACACTTCGCGTCAAGCCGCAGGTCTCCGAAGGCGGCACCGTCAAGCTCATGATCTATCAGGAGGTCTCATCGGTACAGGACCGGTCGCAGGCCGCAGGTATCATCACCAACAAGCGCGCCATCGAATCCAGTGTGATTGTGGACGATGGCAACATCGTGGTGCTTGGCGGACTGGTTGAGGACCGCTACAACGATACCAACGAAAAAGTACCGGGCCTGGGCGACCTGCCGGGCGTGGGCGCCCTGTTCCGTTACGACACGCGACGTCGTGTGAAAACCAACCTCATGGTGTTTTTGCGACCCGTGGTCATCCGCACGCCCGAGCAGGCCAACACCATGATTTCGGACCGCTATGAATTCATGCGCGGTGCTACCGAAAACGCGCAACCAGTCAGCCGATTTGCATTACCCGATGAGACAGCGCCCACACTGCCCAAGCTTAAACCCTATGGTGAGTACGGACTGTCGCCCGCCGAACCCGGCAAGGCAACCACGCCACCGTCGGCTGTGCCCGCACAGAAACGGCGGATCGAGGCCCGCACGCCATGAGCCTGCTTGAGTTTCAGCCACAGGCGGTCAACCGCATTCCGTTTGCGTTCGCACGGCAGCACCATCTGCTGTGCGCGCGCGTTGAAAACGGGCAATGGACGGTTTACCGGGGACCGGAGTCTCCCAATCATGCCATCAGCGAACTGCAGCGGGCTGCAGGCGGCGCCGTAAACTGGCTGATGTGCGACGACATCGCATTGCTGGATCGCACCATTGCGCAGGCGTATTCCAATCAGGAAACATCGGCTGCCGCTGTGGCAGACGAGGTGGCAGGCGACCTGGATCTGACCCAACTGATGCAGGACATACCGGCCGTTGAAGACCTGTTGGAAACAGAAGACGATGCGCCCATCATCCGCATGATTAACGCGCTGCTGACTCAGGCGGCACGGGACAATGCATCGGACATTCACATCGAAGCGTTCGAGACGCATTCAGCTGTGCGCTTCCGTGTCGACGGCACCCTGCGCGATGTACTGCAGCCGCGCCGTGAGCTGCATGCGGCGCTGGTGTCGCGCATCAAGATCATGTCGAGCCTCGATATCGCAGAAAAGCGCCTGCCGCAGGACGGACGCATCAACCTGAAAATCGGTGGCCGGCAACTGGACGTGCGGGTATCGACGCTACCCACAGGGCATGGCGAACGCGTCGTGCTTCGATTGCTGCAGAAAGATGCCGGAAGACTCGATCTGGCGCGGCTGGGTATGGCTGCCGACACGCTGGGCGAGATGGACAGGCTCATCAACCAGCCGCACGGCATT
>SXZD01000074.1 GCA_005788065.1 Burkholderiales bacterium | reverse complement strand
GGTGGCGCCGCTGCCGATGATCACGACCTTTTTGCCACTGTAGTCCAAGTTTTCCGGCCACAATTGTGGGTGGATGACCTGTCCGCGGAAGTTTTCACGGCCTTTGAAGTCAGGTGTGTAACCTGCGTCGTAACGGTAGTAGCCGGTGCAACTGATGACAAACCGGGCCGTGTACTTCTGGAGTTTGCCGCTGGCATGATCGCGCACCTTCAGCGTCCAGATGGCGTCGGCCGAACTGAAGGCCAGAGACTCCACGCGCTTGCCGAACTGGATTTTTTCGCGCACCTCGTATTCGTCGGCCGTTTCGTTGACATAGTCACGGATGGAGGGACCGTCCGCGATGGCCTTGGGGTTGGTCCATGGCTTGAAGACCTAGCCCAAGGTGTACAGGTCCGAGTCCGAGCGGATACCGGGGTAACGGAACAGGTCCCATGTCCCGCCAACGGCGTCCCGGCTTTCGAGCAGGATGACGGATTTGTCCGGGCATTTGAGTTTCAGGTGGCAGGCTGCGCCGATGCCGGACAGTCCAGCGCCGATGATGATGACGTCGGCGGTTTTGGGGGAATTCATGCGCTTCTCCATGGGCTTATCGGAATGAAAGAACCCTTGTCCGCAGGGTGGTTACTGCAGAGTAAAGATCTTTGATGTTGCGCATGTTGACATTCGTCAATGTAATCGTCAAGTCGTAAAATGACGAATACGGTCAGACTCCACTTACCACTTGGCGTAATGGTCCTCGCACCAGCCACTCAAGCCTGACAGATCGATGATGTCGCCGTTTTCTTCCACCAGATGCCCGGAAAAGTCGCCAAAGCACTGTGTGAAGCGGCTGGCCATGATGAGGCGGTTCTGGTGTTCTTTTTTGGCACCAGCCGGTTTGAAGCGCAGCTCCAGCCGACCGTCGCTTGACGTGATGGTCCAAGGCGCCGAGTCCGGGCGGTTTTTGTCGTAGTGGAACTGCACCAGCCCGATAGGGCGGAATATTCCGTCGATCCAATAACCGTTTTCGCTCCAGGATGTTTCATTGACCCCGCAGGAAGCGTTCAGGCAAAACGGTTCGCCACTGCCCAGCACGCCGGTGGCGCAGACCCAGCGCCAGCAGGTTTCGCGGCGCAGGTAGCCGGCGGTCCAGTCGTGGCAGACCCCCGCGCTGTCTTTCTTGACCGGGTAGACCTTGCCATCCCAGTTGATGAAGCCCTCCACCGGCATGCCGGCTGTTTTCTGGGCATAAGCAAAACCCGTGTTTGCAATCGGGGTGCACAAGCCCACTACATCGCGCTCGAAGGTGTCGATGACGACCCTGCCACGGCGGTGACCGCCGATATCAAACTCCAGTGTGTGCGACTGCTTGTCGCGGGTGCTGGTGATGCGCGCATCGCCCTGTTCATAGCGGGTACAACCCAGCGGGCGGGTATCGGCTTCAAGCCCCCGGTCCAGGGGCATCATGCGGCTCCACTCCGACAGGGTCTTGCTGCTGCGGTCAAACACATAAGCGAAAGCCAGGTTGACCAGCCCCAGTTTCACCAGACCCAGCCCGAACAGCATGTCGCGCGTCTGCACGCCAAAAAACTCGAAATGCTTGAAACCGAAACGTTTGGAAAACTCGGTACGCCTGCCACCCATGGGAGTGCGCCAGTCAAAATCGCGCCAGTTGATCTCGGACGGCAGGGGGGTGATGCGTCCCCAGCGCGGCTGTCCGTCTCGCTCGATCAAGGGACGGATTTCCGGGCGCTGGTGGTGCTGTGTCACACTTCGGCTTTTCATGTAGGGAGCATCAATGCGGGTGCGCATACGGGTTGGCATACGGGTTTCGGTAGTGCTGTTGTTCATGCAGTGGGCGACATCGGTCTGGGCTTTGCACGGCGACTTTGCCAACTGTCGCCATCAGTTTCTGGAAGTGCCGCTCGCACAGGATGATAGCAATGATTTTGCCCTGTGCTTTACCGGATACGCAGTGCAGTACTCCGGGCGGCATCGCATCCCGGTATTTTCTGCTGCCATGCTGGACCGTGCGCGGATGGAGGGCGCCCGTCGCACGCCACGGGTGGGCCAGTTTTATGAGGAGGCGCGTTTGCCTTCCAGGGTGCGCTCGCTGCTGTCGGACTATCGGCAGTCCGGTTTTGACCGGGGGCACATGTACCCCTCCGGCGACAGTGACGGAGTTGAGACATCCGAACAAAGCATGTCCCTGGCCAATATGGTGCCGCAGGCGCCTGACCTTAACCGGGGCGTGTGGAACAAGATTGAGCAGGACGTACGGCGTTTTGTGGAGCGCAATGGAGGACCGGTATACGTGCTGACCGGGCCGGTTGTGGATGATGCGCAGCCGCGAACCATCGGCCGGGGTGTAGCGGTGCCCACGCACGTGTGGAAACTGGTGCATGACACGGTGGGCAAGCGCAGTTGGGTGTACTGGATTGAAAACCGCAATGACGCCCGCAAGCCTGAGATCATCGATGTGGCCGAACTTGAAAAGCGCACAGGGCTGTCGTTTCCGGGGCATCACCAGACCTGCGACCGTTGCGGGAATGCGGCGGGTGCCGTGCTAAACTCAACCATAGAAAAACCCGCTGAGAAGGCCACCCAAGGCCACCGACAGAGTCGCTGAGAAGCAGTTGAGCAAGCCGCTGATAAACCCTCGGAGCGACTGGGCGGCACTCGCAGGCATCGCCGCCGAACACCTTCGGCGGCAGGATATAAAAACAGGGGAGACACATGTTTAATTTCAGCGAACACGATCGCCGGGGTGCAGAGACATTCAACCGCAACTTTGCCGGGTATCTCGCCCGCGAAGGCTGGACAGCGTCGCAGATTCGACAGTATGTCTGGCGCTCTCACACCCAGGATGAACTCAAGCAGCTCGGCTCGGACCGGGATACGGACTTTGCACGTCTGCACATTAGCGACAGCGAGGTTCAGGCGCACATGGATGCCAAGCCGTCCCCTGCGCTGGTGGCGGGCCCCGATTTTTATCGCCAGCAGAAAACCGTGCTGGTGCTGGTGCCCGGCTTCACCCACGAAACCCTTCGCTACCTCAGTTTCCACGAAGAAATGCACCGGCGCGGCACGCAGCATACGGTGGTCATGCTGCAGGCCGGGCAGGGCGGCAACACCGCTGAAACCGTCCACAGCGAAGGCGACGGACTGCGCGTGGTTTATGCCAAATATCCCCGTTCCAATGCCAAATCCGAAACGATCGCAGAGCCGTTTTTCAATCTGCTGCATGGCAGTTCAACTCTTCGCCGCTGGGTGGAGCAGGAAGGCTGCAAACTGTTTTTCATTGGCTACTCGTATGGTTGCCCGCTGTCGCTGGAGTTGTTTGCCAACCTCAATTCAGGGCGTTTTGCCGACGAGTTCATCCTGAAAAACACACGCGGTTTTCTGGGGTTGTGTGGTGCCATCGGCGGGTCCTATCTGGCCGACGACCTGATGCGCCCCACGTCCAAACTGCTGTATGTGCCCAAGCTGGTGGACTTTTGCCGCCGTCACCCCTTCATCGGCAAATTGCTGGGTTTGCCCACCAAGCAGTTTCAGGACGACATGGAAGGCGGGGTGGTGTCTCTTACCCGCGCCGAGCGCGCGCGCCGCATGCAGGACTATGCGCCCCGACTGCCCGCACACCTCATGTATTTTTCCATCAGCGCCATCATGCCGCTGGCGGACTATCGGCGCCGTTGGTGGCAATTGAATTTCGATGATTGGACCATGTGGGTGCAGGCCAAGATTTCGGATCCGATATCCGTCTACAACGACGGTCAGGTGGTGGCGGCTGACACCGTGGTACCGCGACCGGATCACATTCCCGCCAGTCAGTTTGTACATCTGGGCGCTGTCAGGGCGCACCATTGGGCGGTCAGTTACAAGACGTTCAATCTGGGCTTTAACCGCTTCCCGCGCCGTGCGTTTTACCGCGCGCTGATCCAGACTGTGCACGAGATGTCGCAGGGCGCTTGAATCTGAGCTCAGCGGGTCCTGTAGAGCGTCAGCCGGTTACCCACCGTGCTGATGTTCTCGCCGATGATGCCCTTCTCGGTCACCAGCAGGTCGCCGCTGCGAAACATCGGGCCTTGCGCCAGTCGCACCTGCGACGGGCTGTCGAAGCGGTTCATGCCGGTCACTTGAGTGGTTTGACCGGTGGACGGGTTGATGCGGGCAATCTGCCCTGTGCTGTATAAAGCGGTGGCAATATCGTTGCCAATAAACGTGAAATCGTCCGGCAGACTGTTGAAGGATGCCACCAGCGTGACGGTGCCCGGGTTGCCATCACCCAGGATGGGCACTGACCGTATGCGTCCCAAACTGCCAGTGTCCGAATCGCTGTAAAACAGCGTGGAGCCGCGCCGCTGCAGTCCGTTGGGAAATGACAGGCCACTGGTCAGCCAGTCGCTGCTGGACTGCACTTGTGTGATCAGGGAAGGGTTCAGGCGGATACGCACGATGCGCGGTGTGTTGCCCGTTGGTCCATTGACCAGATACAGCGTGTTGCCATCTGGGCCGTCGACCAGGCCATTGCCTGCATTCACCCCGGCAATCGTGGCGATAGTGTTCAGTCGGAAGGGTGTTTGCGACAGACTGCCAGCCCACAGCGTTCCGTCAAAACAAGCGGCAAACAGGGTGTTCTGCAGGATGGCCAATCCAGTGAAATTGCATGATGCGGCCGACACCACCGTGCTGACAAAATTGCCACCGGAGTCTTTGGTGATTTCAAAAACGTTTTGTCCGCCGGTGACAAACAGCCGGCCTGTGCTGGTGAAAATCAGGTTTTCTGCATCCCCCACCGTGGCGATGGTGACCTTCTCGGCGCAGCCATCTTCAAAACAGGGTGTGACCGATGTGCCTGAATCCGGGTTGGTGCCGCCGCTGATGGTCAAACCGCCCGTGCCGAAAGAGAAAAAGCAGCCGGACAGGAAAGCTGACAGGAACAGCGACAGAAAAAGCGGCAGAATCGAGGACACTCTCAGGGATGCGCCCGAGCTCAGACCAAATCGAGGCAGACGCTGCAGACGCGGCAGTCGGGTCATGTGTGCAAGGCGCGATGCGAGGCTTGCGCTCAGGCGTGATCGGGTCATTGCCAAGCGTTTGGCTGAGCGGCTGGCTGAGGTCCGACCGGTTTTTTCATGCTGATTGCCGTTTGTTTTGCTCATCGCCAAGGTCTGTCGCTGTGTTGTACCGATGGGTTTTGTGCCGTTGTGTTGTGTCACTGTGCTTTGTGGTGACAAGTCTAATTCATCGCTGCGCTTTGTGAACGTGCGTCGCATATCCCCCACACTGTTTCACTCCCGCGGTGTACGTCGCATTGCCCGAAAGCCGCTTCTGATACAGTGTAAAGTCCGGTTTGGTCATTGAAGCAGTTCATGCGCGAGCATTTCAAAAAGTTTTCATCCCAGATGCCCCGCAAGAGGTCGCAACCTTTTGCAGACAGCGCATCGCTGGCGGGCAGACGTGCCGCAGGCAGCATTTCCCGATCCTTTCTTGTCTTTGTGCTGATCTGCACGGCACTGACGGTGGCTGGCGGTTTCTGGTGGTACGCGTCGTCACGCCCGGGTGCGGCGCAGTCTGAGGCATCGGCTCCCCCAGGCAAGGATCCAGAGAAAGGCGCCCCCAGTGCCTCAGCCCGTGAGGGTGGCCGGCCAGCCGGAGGTGGTGGCGCCAGCAGCGGCAATACCGGGGGCAGGGGCAGTGGTGAGATGCGCCCCACCCCCGTCACTGTCAAAACGCTGGAAAGACGCAGCTTGCCCGAAGTGGTTCAAGCGGTGGGCACCGTCACCGCACTCAATACCGCGGTGGTTCGACCCCGTGTCGACGGCGTCCTGCTATCGGTTTCCCTGCGCGAGGGTGACCGCGTCAATGCCGGCGACGTGCTCGCCCAGATCGACCCTGCGCCCTATGAGGTCGCCGTCAAGAGTGCCGAGGGCACCCTCGAGCGAGATCGCGCGCTGCTGCGCAACGCCGAGCTTGACCTGCAGCGCTTCGAAGATCTGTGGCAGAAAGAGTCCGTTGCACGGCAGCAACTCGATACCCAACGCGCCCTGGTGCAACAGTTGCGGGGTACGGTTCAGGTCAGTCAGGCCGCTTTGGATGCCGCCCGTCTCAACCTGTCCTACACACGTATCAGGGCCCCGATTTCCGGACGCCTGGGCCTGCGGCAAGTCGATGCCGGTAACGCGGTCAGGGCAAGTGATGCCAATGGTTTGGTCACCATCACGCAGGACACGCCGGTGGCGGTTGTCTTTGCCGTTCCCGATACATATGTCAGTCGCATCCGGGCGGTTTTACCATCCACTTCTTCCGCGGTTTCTTCCGCCGCCTCGGCCGGACCGCCGCCTGTCGAGGTGTTTGATCGCGCGGGTCAGACACGTCTGGCGCGGGGAAAGCTGCTCAGTTCCGACAATGCAATCGATGTGGCTACTGGCACCCTGCGTTTGAAAGCGCAGTTTCCCAACGCCGACCACGCACTGTTTCCCAACCAGTTTGTCTCTGTCCGTCTGTTGCTCGGACAGCGCGTCGATGTGCTGGTATCGCCTGTGGCCGCCGTTCAGCGGGGCGCGCAGGGCAGTTTCGTGTATGTGGTTGGAGAAGATTCGAAAATCATGGTGCGCAAGGTTGAAACGGGTCTGACTGACGGCGAGCGCGTGGAGGTTATCGGGGATGTCGAGGCGGGTCTGCGCGTGGTGACCGAGGGGGTTGATCGCCTCAGACCCGGCGCCATGGTCGAGGTGATCGAGACAGGTAAAAACAAGTCATCGCAGGGCAAGCCATCGCCATGAGGGTGTCGTCGGTGTTCATACATCGTCCGGTGGCTACCATCCTGCTCATGCTGGCACTGGTGCTGGGAGGGTGGCTCAGCGGTCGGCTCTTGCCGGTCGCAGCACTGCCGGAAATGGACTATCCCACCATCCGGGTACTCACACGGTTTCCGGGTGCCAGCCCCGATGTCGTTACTTCGACCGTCACCGCGCCCTTGGAACGGCAGTTCGGCCAGATACCGGGGTTGGCCCAGATGTCGTCTGTCAGTTCCCCTGGCGTCTCTGTCATCACCCTGCGGTTTGACCTGGCCATCAAACTCGATGTTGCCCAGCAGGACGTACAGGCTGCCATCAATGCCAGCGCCGGACTTCTCCCGTCCGAGCTGCCTGCCCCTCCGGTGTTCAGCAAAATCAATCCTGCTGATGCGCCCATCATGACCCTGGCGCTGACCTCTGCCAACCTGCCGCTCACCGAACTGAACGATCTGGTTGAAAACCGCATTGCGCAGCGTCTGGCTCAGGTACCCGGGGTGGGGCTGGTCAGCATTGCAGGCAGTCAGCGGCCGGCCGTGCGCGTGCAGGTCGACCCGGCTGCCCTGCAGGCGCGCGGACTCTCGCTCGAAGATGTGCGGACGGCGATTGCCGCAGCCAACGTCAACTTGCCCAAAGGTGGCTTCGACGGTCCGGCGCGTTCGCTGACGCTGGATGCCAATGACCAGATCCGCTCCGCTGCCGACTACGGAAAACTCATCTTGTTGTGGCGCAAGACCGGCGCAGTCCGCCTGTCGGATATCGCAACCGTCAGCGAAGGCGCCGAGAACATCCGGCTTGCCGCATGGGCTGACAACACACCGGGCATCGTGCTCAATGTGCAGCGCCAGCCCGGCTCCAACGTCATTCAGACGGTTGATCAGATACAGCGCTTGCTGCCCCTGTTGCGCGACAGTCTGCCGGCAGACGCATCGTTGCAGGTCATGTCTGACCGCACTCTGACCATCCGGGAGTCCCTGCAGGCCGTGCAGGTCGAACTCCTCTTGGCCGTGGTGCTGGTGGTCGGTGTCATTTACCTGTTTTTGGGCACGGCATCCGGCACATTGGTGCCCGGTATCGCGGTGCCGCTATCGCTGGTGGGCAGTCTTGTTTTCATGTGGTTTGCCGGTTTTTCCATCAATACGCTAACGCTCATGGCGCTAACGGTTGCCACCGGTTTTGTGGTGGATGATGCC
>SXZD01000007.1 GCA_005788065.1 Burkholderiales bacterium | reverse complement strand
CATCAACGGGCGTTCGGAGATCGGCTCCGCCGGATCGCATCCGAAAAATTGCGCCCGACCGTGCAGCGGGCGTCCCGAGCAAATCACTGATTTGCGAGGGTTGAAGCGCCGCGAAGACGGCGTTCAAAGCACGTCAACGTTGAGGGGGCAATTTTTGCGGGAGAACCGCCGGAGCGAATCCGGACGCCCAAGACGAACCGTTCCTACGCTCAGCGCGCCATAAGTGCGGACGCCCAAGAGGAGCCGTTCGTATCGCAGCTTGCGCTAAGTGTCCGGAGCGAATCCGGACACCCAAGCCGATTCACTCACGCCCCCATGTCCCCGAAGTACTTCTCATTGCGCCGCTTATGCCGCAACTTCCGCGCCGTCATGATGCGCTCAAGTCGTTCAATCCGATCCTTGTCCGACTTCCACACCACTTCCGGAAACAGCAACACGCGCAGCAAACCAATCAACATCCACAAATACGATACCGAAAACAGGATGCCGCACAACATTGAAACGTACTCGTAATTGGGCGACAGATACTTGATGCCCCACCACGACAGTACATCTATGAATGAAGCCGACAAGCCCACCGGCAACACCCATTGATAGATGTACAGATTGTTGAACTGCATCGAAAACGGAATGCCCACAATAAAAAACGCCGTGGTGAAACCGAACAGGTGCGCATGCGTCATCACAATCAGTTTGCCCAGTGACATCTGCGCAAAGAATGCATCCGAGCTGCCATAGAACTGCATTTGGTACCAGATTTCCGACGCACCGAAAGCGAAAGCCACACCAAACAGGCATACCGCAAACGCCATGCCGCGTTTGGCTGCAGGCGGAAAGTATCGCAAATTGATATCAACGCTCTTGGGCGAGTATGGCATCAACACCCAGTTGAGCCACAACGTAAAACCCATGAACAACACCAAACCGATCGGCCCGCCCACCGTCACCCACTTGGACTTCTCAGGGGGCACCACCACCACATCGTCACCAGTCACCGGCTTGTCACTGAAGAAGTCGAAATTGTCCCCCGGCTTCTCCGCTGAACCACCGGGCGCTGCCGCAGAACCCTGCGCAGATGCACCTGCCGCATCCGCTTGTGCCAACTGCGCACCGGCCAACGACGACTTCGGTTTATCGACAGCTGCCAATTGAACCGGTCGCTTTACCAACTCGCCATCAATCGCAACGATGCCGGCCTTGATATCGCTTGCCGCAGCAGCCAAGGAAATCTGGCGCGCGCCAAACAAGCCGCCCAGCAATATGAAAGCCAGAAACAAAGTGGGCCACGCGCGTCCGAACATCTGGATACTGCGCACAAACCGCAAGTGCGATGCGATTGCACGATCAAGGCTGACGCGGTGATGATTGGCGCGCGGGCGACTGACCGCCTGACGGCTGTTGCGACGGTGGTTAGCGCCTTTGGACTTCATCAATCACGCCCCCTTAAGACGCACAAACACCAGCACGCCCGCCTTGCGCGTCGCTGCGGTGATGGCTGCATCCAGATCGCTGCCATTTGCAGCGGGCAGTTTATCCAATGCCACACCCTTGAAACCCGCATAGGCCTTGGACTTGGCGGCTTCGGGCACCTGACGCGTATTCAGCGGTGTGACCTGCGTCACATTCAGTTGGCGATCGGTAGCCAACATCAGATAGAAAGTCTTGCCCTTGTACTCAGCCGGATAAATAAGCGCAGTACCGGCGGGGCGCTGTTCCTGCAACGGAATGTAAATGGTGTTGTCATCCTTGCGGTTCAATTCAACACCCATGCCCTTGGCACGATCAATATCGGACTGCGTCAGTACCGCATCGCGCGGCAGGTACTCACGCACACCGGGAAACAGCGCCTGCACTTCCTTGGGAATCAAACTCGACACATCGAGCCACTGACCTTTTTTGGCAGGTGTTGACTGATTGTCGCCGGGGTTGGCTTTGGCCTCTGCTTCTTCGCCGTTTTTCGCACCATCGCCATCACTGTCGGCTGCCGCAATCTTGTCGAATGCCGCCATGCTCTCGCCGGCATCCTTGAATGCCTTGCCGTACGGACCCAAGGGCGAGCCACCTCCATCGCGGTGGCAGGCATTGCAGGACGGTGCGTACCCGTACTTCTGTTTGTACATGCCGGCATACAGCGGTTGTGCCTGAACAGACGAACCGGCTGATGCAGCAAGCAGCAGTACAATGCCGGCTGCCAGTGAGCGTGTGTCTCCGATATTCATTTTCATTTTTTCCTGGCAATAAAGCGGACATCAGCCGACAACAAGCGTCTGTGCCAATACTTCAAAAATCGAACAGGCTGGGTACGACTGCTTTCATCCGCTCCAGCACCTTTGGATCTCTCTTCACTTCCGCACTCATCAAACGGTATTGTGCCGAATCGGTGGGCGGCATCAACTTAGATGCTTTGTCGGTACCCAGATAGCGATCCCAATCCAGCGCTTCACGCACTTCGGTTTTCTTTTTCAGGTGTGCCAATACTTCGGTTTCGTCTGCACCGGCCATGAAGTTGAGACGCTTTTGCGGATTGCCGCGGTGGCATGAAAAACAGTATTTCTGATAGTCGTTCAGTGGTGATTCCGGCGCCAGCGCAAGCGGCGGCAAACCGATGGACACCGGTGGCGACATCTCGGAGGTATCCAGAAACGCGTAACGCGGCGATGCCTTCACACCCGGCATCACAGCGGGGCTCAGCAAAGCCTGCATCATCTGCACGCGGACAAAGGGCTTGGCTTCAAACAGCGCGGCAGGCGCGCGGTCAATCGCTGCATGCACCGACTGCACACTGCCGCCGGATGCCTTGATGAGCGTATCCACATCGCTGTAGGTCAGCAGGGAGGCCACGCCGTACGCACCATCGACATCGGTGGATTTCAACTGACGCTTGGCCGGACGTTGCGTCAGCGGGTCAAGCACGGCGGGCAATTTGGGCAAGCGGTCGAAAGCCTCGAGGTCTTCATTGCTCTTCGCCCCTTCGCCATGTTTGTGCGGTGGGTTGAAAAATGCGTGAACTTTTTCGCGCACGGTTTTCGCTTCTGCGTACGGATCGCGGTTAGAGAGATCCGATTCGGGCACCGCAATTTGCTTGTCACGCAGACCGACTTTCTGGAAGCCCTGCAACTGTTGTGCCATTGGTGTGTCGGGGGTGAATGAGCCGGGGTCGGCGCTGTAGCTGACGGCCAGTTTCAACATCTGTCGGCGGCACTGCGCACCACCAGCACCATCACCGCACGCATCGAGCCACAGCTTCTGTGTGGCCGCGAAAAAATTGCCGACATCGGTCAGTTCATCAAAGCGCTCGGGCACACCAAGACCGACACGAATCGGAAACCCAAGATAGGTCTCTGTATCCAGGCCTTTGGCCTTGCGCGCGTTCACAATCGCTTCAACGGTTTTTTCTGACGCATTGGTTTCAGCCCAGGGGCGCTGCGAGAAAATGGGCGCGCCACCCTGGTGGCATGTAGTACACACGGCACGCTTGGCGTACACCAATTTGCGCGCACCGGTTTCGGAATAATCCTGTACCAGTTGAAATTCGAAACGGCCTGCTGCTTCGTTGTAACTCAGGACTTCAATCTCATCTGCGTTTTCAACAAAACCCAGAAACAGTTGTCCGCGTGTATTCATGCCCAACGCGCTGCCCCCGTTGGGTGTCTGAAAATCGGCTGCCATCACGATGCGCGGATGACTTTCATTGACCTGCGCTTTCAACAGCGAGCGACCTTGCGGCAGCATCACAATCACCGGCGCCTGTCCGGTGGTATCCAGTTTCTGAATGGTTTCAACCAGTTTCTCAAACGGCCACGGCACGCCGTTGGCCTGCGAGACCACGTGGTCGAACAGGGAACGGGTTCCTTCGGGTGGAAGGTCATCGGCGGAAATGAGTTGTGTGGACAGGGCGTCGGGGTCGGTAACACCCTTGACGGTCGCCAACTGGGTCACGGATGGACCCGGAGGGGGAATGATGTAGCTCAGGACAAACACGCCGGCAACAACTGCCAGTGCACCGATATACCGCAACGGACTTTTGGCCATGAAACCGCCTATCACCTTTTATGCTGTGCGCGACCACCGCAACGCTGCAGCGGTCGCACCTTGCTTGCATCACATCAACTTCAGGAACTCGCGCAGGGCGCGCTTTTCTTCAGCTGACAGGGACACACCAAACTGGTGACCCTTGTTTTCCACCTGATCATCACACTTCATGAAAATCGGCATGTGCGGATTCATGGAAGTGAAGTTGGCAATCGGAGTGCCCTTGCCCACCGGAATCTTCAGGAAACCCTGCATGTCTTCCTGAGCGCCGATCTTGATGTCGATGTTGGTCGTGCTGATCTTGGGCGTTCGCGATGGCTTGGCCTTGGGATCGTCACTCATCATCAACTCGTCATAGGCCTCTTCGAATGCCTTGATGCGGGCTGCCACCGTGGTGTCGGGCGTACCGTCTTTCTTCACCGGCATCTCGCCAATTGCGTTGTTATGGAGGAAGGGTGAGGTTGCCCAAACCGACAGCAAGGAGATATTGCGATAGTAGCCGGGGCCACCGTCGATCTTCTTCTCGCCCACTTTCATGCCGCCCAGGAAGGGAATCATGCGCGAGAGTGTACGCGGCACGCTGCCTGGTGAGGCGCGTTCCTTGTAGGTCTCTGAAGAAAACTCTTCCCAGATGTGGCCCTTGTTGTGGTTGTCGTGCAGGGCACGGCAGCTGTTGGTTCCCACGATGTTGTGCGGGGTCGACTCATCATTGCCCAACCAGTCCTGACCATAGATGCCCTTCTCGGCAAACTGCTTGGGACGCAGGCGGCCGTTGGCATCTTTCTTCAGGTACTTCTCGGCAAAGTCAGGCGCGTTGCGCTGCGCATCGGAAAACTCATATTGCCAGTAGTCTTCGGAGCCGAAGACGTGGCCGTCATAGAATTTTTCCAGAGCGGTCTTGTCGCGGCGAACGTTCTCCGGTGCCACCTTGGAGGAGTGGCAGGATGCGCATTCACGCACAAACACCTTGCGGCCTTCGGGCACCACTTTCAAATCGACAAAGTCCTTGCCGGTCTTGCCATCTGCATCTTTCGAACGCATCAGGTAGGTCGGACCGCCAGTAACCAGGAACGCAGCCAGATCGCCCATCTTGGCATCGGCATAATTCCAGGGCTCGCAATCGCGCGCACACTGTGTGATGCGGAAGGGCTTCTGCGCGGCTTTCTCGCCAAAGAATGCACCCGGCTTGGGGAAGTTGGGCGTCCAGCACTCTTCGGTACACATGCCGATGTTCACATACACGCGGATCAGCGCCAGATGGTCGCCCACCGAGTCTTCACCACCTTTCAGAACGTGCTGTGTCAAGCCTTCCTTGATCTCGCCGGTGACGGGATCTTTCATCACGTGCTTGAACACGCGACGGTTGTGGAAGTCCATGATGTTGTTCTGAGTGCCGGGGTTGTTCTGGAAGTCATTGGCCACAAGTGATGTGTCAATGGTTCCGGGACGGCCTGCGCGCAGCACCTGACGGATGGGTGAATTCTCGGGCGTACCCTGGAAGAATGCCAGCGGTTGCACGATATGCTGATTGCCGATGGTGCCGGAGAGGTTTTCCCACTTCGGGTTGTTCGGATCAGCGGGCGGACGTGTGGGGTCGAAACCAACGTGACACTGCACGCAGGGGTGACCCACGACAAAGCGCATGTTCTTCTGCAGTTCGTCAGGACGGTACGCTGATGTCTTCGGGTCGAAGACGACCTTGCCGGACTTGTCCTTGGTCGGATCTGCATAGTACTTGCGGTAACCCAGCACGCCGGAGCTGTGCGGGTCGGGACACTTGTCCCACCAGTAGGTGGACTCATCGCCCTCGGTACAATCGGGGTCATGGATCAGGCCCCACTTGGTG
>SXZD01000073.1 GCA_005788065.1 Burkholderiales bacterium | reverse complement strand
GATGATGATGGTGTCATAGGCCGACAGCAGCGGGTCGCCCTGCGTTTCGGCCAGCAAAATGCCATCGGTCATCAGCTTGATGGCCGTGCGGCGGCTGCTTTTGTCCTGAAAACGGATTTTAAAACCCACCACCTCGCCCAGGTCGGTTCCGAGTTCCTGCGCGATGCGCTTGGCCGTGGACGTAGCCGCCAGACGGCGCGGCTGGGTGTGGGCGATGCATTTCTTGCGCCCCCGTCCCATGGACAGGGCAATTTTGGGCAACTGCGTGGTTTTGCCTGAGCCGGTTTCGCCGCAAACGATGATGACCTGATGGGCGCGCAGGGCCTCTTCAATGTCCCTGCGCTTGCCGGAAACAGGCAGCTCTTCCGGAAACCGGATGGTGCTGGGCACTAAGGGGTCAGACACGGCAGGCAGATTCCGGAAAAACGGTTTTAATGGGGCAACCTGCGCCGCAGTGCAACACGGTCACAGGATATCGTTATTATAATGGCTCCAGCCTGCGGTTAGCCGGCTCAGACCTACCAAACGTGCGCCAGATCCGTCCGGTATGCACTTTTGAGGCAGGCAAACCCGAAATGAACCCATAACCGACGCCACAACCGACGCCAATACAGCCCGACAGCCGCCGACATGACAGACGCACGCGACAAAGCCGCCTCCGAAGCAGCCCCCCTGCCCCCAGCCACAGAAGACTTCGTGAACTGGCTGCGCAAGGTCGCGCCCTACATTCATGCCTTCAGCGGCAAAACCTTCGTGGTGGCCTTCGTTGGCGAACTGGTACAGCAAGGTCACCTGACCGGACTCGTTCACGACCTGTCGCTGCTGCATGCCATGGGCATGAAAATCGTCATGGTCTACGGCTCGCGCCCTCAGGTGGAAGAACAACTGGCCCTGCGCAAAATCGAAAGCCGCTTTCACAACGGCTTGCGCATCACCGATGCCGCAGCCCTTGAATCGGCCAAGGAAGCCGCCGGCGAGCTGCGTCTGGACATTGAAGCAGCATTCTCCCAGGGCTTGCCCAATACCCCCATGGCACACGCCTCGGTGCGAGTGGTATCCGGCAACTTTGTCACTGCCCGTCCGCTGGGTGTGGTGGAAGGTATAGACCTCCAATCAACTGGCGTGGTGCGCAAAGTGGCCGTTGATGCCATCCGCCATGCACTGAACAGCAATGCCATGGTGCTGCTGGGTCCGCTCGGTTTTTCGCCCACCGGCGAAGCATTCAACCTCACCATGGAAGATGTGGCCACCACAGCCGCCATGGCGCTTAAAGCCGACAAGCTGATTTTCGTCACCGAAGTCGAAGGCGTACTGGATGCTGACAGCCAACTGATCGAAGAGCTGCAGATCGACAGCGCACGCGCCATGATGCGTCAGGCACATGTGTCCGAAGCCACCCGCTTTTATCTGAACTACATCACCAAAGCCGTTGAACAGGGTGTGGGCCGCGGGCATCTGGTGCCCTTCCGCATTGATGGCAGCGTGCTGCTGGAACTGTTCTCGCATGACGGCGTGGGTACCATGGTGTCACAGTTGAATCTTGAAAGTCTGCGCGAAGCCGGCTTCGACGATGCGGGCAACATCAAAGACCTGATAGAACCGCTGGAGTTGGATGGGACGCTGGTCAAGCGTCCACAAGACAAGATCGAGCGCGATATCGACCACTTCAGCGTGCTGGAGCACGACGGTATCTTGTGGGGTTGCGCAGCCCTGCACCCCTACCGCGACGAAAAAATGGGTGAACTGGCCTGCCTGGTCATACACCCCAGTTGGCAAGGATCCGGCGAAGGCGAACGCTTGCTGCAGCACATTGAAAAGCGGGCGCGGGCGCAAGGGCTGGCGCGGCTGTTCGTGCTGACCACACGAACTTCGCACTGGTTCATCAAGCGCGGTTTTCAGATGGCTGATGTCAACAGTCTGCCCAAAGACCGGCAAAAATTCTACGATCGCAGCCGCAATTCACAGATTCTGATCAAGACGCTTTGAAACATTCAAGAGCGCAAAACCGGCACTGACGAAAGCCGACATGAAGCACGGGCACTGTGGAGTGTTTGAAAACCCTCGACTCAGAAGATCTGCACACCATGAGCACCTTTGATTCAGACAGCAACGGGCAAGGGCTGCAAACCCGCCTCATCCACACACCACCGGCAGACGCGAGCGGCTTCAATGCCCTGCCCGCACCCATCATGCGCGGCAGCACCACCTTCTTTGAAAACACGGCGGCACAGCGCAAGCCGGTGGATCAACTCGGGCTGGATTACTCTTACGGCCTGCATGGCAACCCTACCCAATACACACTGGCAGGCAAACTGGCGCAAATTGAGCAAGCCAAGCATTGCCTGCTGGTACCCTCGGGCTTGGCCGCCATCACGCTGGTGGGCAGCGCGCTTTTGAAGACAGGCGACCATTGGTGTTTGCCCGCCAACGCCTACGGACCTGCACACTCGCTGGCCCGCTTGTGGCAATCGCAGTACGGCATCAGTTTCGACGTGTACGACCCGATGGACGCCGCCGACCTTGAGCGTCGCCTGCGCCCGGAAACACGATTGGTGTGGACAGAAACACCCGGTTCGCTCACCTTCGAAGTACCTGACATGAAGGCGCTGACCGCCGTGGCGCGTGCCCGAAACATACCGGTGTGCGTTGACAACACATGGTCATCGGGCCTGCATTTCAAGCCCTTCGACCATGGGGTGGATATCAGCATTCAAGCGCTGACAAAATATCAGGGCGGACATGCGGATGTCATCATGGGCAGTGTGTGCAGCAACAACACCGCGCTGTTTGCGAAAGTGGAAAACATCAACCGCTTGTGGGGTCTGGGTGTATCCCCGGACGATTGCGCGCTGGTCTTGCGAAGCCTCATCACCCTGCCCTTGCGACACCGCGAACAGGCGGCTGTGGCGATGCGAATTGCGCAATGGGTATCGTCGCAACCCGAGGTTGACCGCTTGCTGCATCCGGCGTTTGCCAGTTGCCCGGGGCACAACAACTGGAAGCGCGACTTCACCGGCAGTGCCAGTCTGTTTGCCTTCACGCTGAAAGCACCGCTTGCGGACGCTGATGCGGTGCGCTTTGTTGATACGCTGAAGGTCTTCCACATTGGCTACAGTTGGGGTGGACCGGAGAGCCTGGCGCTGGCATTCGATATGCCGGCCAACCGCAGGCAGCATATTGGCGGCAGTACGCTGATACGGCTGGCCATCGGACTGGAAGATGAGGCGGATTTGATGGCCGACTTGCAGCGGGCGTTTGCGGCGATACGGGTTGGTGCTGCCTAGTGATGTGGTTTTGGATGCTGCCCAGTGAGGGCACTGTCTTGGACGACACCTCGCAGCCTGATTGACGCACAGCTCGTCTCAGGCGTCCGGATTCGCTCCGGCGGTTCTCCCGCAAAAATTGCGCTCCTCAACGTTGACGCCCTCCGAACGCCGTCTTCGCGGCGCTTCGGCCCTTC
>SXZD01000072.1 GCA_005788065.1 Burkholderiales bacterium | reverse complement strand
GGGTGCGAAGCGGGTTCTGACACGGGGGAGGGCAGATGACATGACGTTTGAACTCTGGTAAAACGACTATTATAAAGTTCAAGTAAAGTCTGAGGTGGCGCCGCCGCTCTTTTGGTGTCACCCAGGTCGTGTTTTTGCAGGTAAGTCCAGTGTCCATCATCATCACGCAATCCGAATCCTCTCAGTCGCGCAGACGTTTTCTGGCCGCCTTTTCTACACTGGCGCTCATTGGCGCCTCTGATGCCATGCGCATCAAGGCTGCGTGGGCGCAGGGTGGAGGCACCGGTAAAGATGGCTCGCTGGCGCCGCCGCCAGATCTGTTCGATGCCAGCCTGGTTGATGTCGACTTCTGGAGCAAACCACGCGAACTCACCATGGTGCGTCCGCAGAGTGGCGACAAGGTGGCCATCACCTACTGGAAAGACGGGCAGCGCGACAACTCCGCCTATGACCAGATCTGCCGCCTGCTGCGCGACGTGCAGGCCAACCAGACTGCCCGGATGGACCCGCAGCTCATCGATACGCTGTGGGCGGCGCAGGCCTTCTGCCGCCGTTACGGCATAGCAGCCCCGCTTGAAATTACGTCGGGTTTTCGTACCGTGCAAACCAACAGCCGCCTCATTGAAAAAGGCATTCCGGCAGCGCGGCAATCGCTGCATACCCAAGCCAAGGCAGCAGATTTCAAACTCAATGGTCTGCATCCGGAACGGCTCGGTTCGCTGGTACAAGGCTTCAAGGCCGGTGGTGTCGGTTTTTATTTCCGCATCGGGTCCAATGGCGGCGGCTGGATACATGCCGACACCGGTCCCGAACGTTCGTGGGTGGGCTGACTTTGCAGACGTTCCGCAGTTTTCGCCTGCAAGTTCAACGCCGTCTGGCCCTGACGACTGCCGTCGCGGCCACCGCACTGCTGGCTGCCTGCGGTCAGGTCTGGAACAAACCCTACGTCGGCGAATCAGACACCCAGCAGGTTCTCTACACTGCGTTTACGGCGCGCCCCAAGCATTTAGACCCGGCGCAGTCCTACACCAGCGACGAAGCGGAGTTTACGTATCAGGTGTATGAACCGCCGCTGCAGTATCACTATCTCAAGCGGCCTTACACACTCATGCCGCAATCGGCCGCGCAGTTGCCGCAAGCCGCTTACTTCGATGCAAACAACAGGCGCCTGCCCGACAACTCGCCTGAGTCCCAGGTGGCCTATACGCTCTACGACATCCGCATCACGCCGGGTATCCAGTTTGCTCCGCACCCTGCATTTGCGATGGGCGGCGATGGCCAGTACCTCTACCATGGGCTCACGGCAGAGCAGGCCGCGCCGTTCTACAAACCGGCAGATTTTCCGGTGCAGGGCACTCGCGAACTGAAAGCCGAAGACTTTGTTTACGAGATGAAACGGCTGGCGCACCCGCGCATCGTGTCGCCGATTTTCGGGCACATGGCCGAATACATCGAAGGTTTGCACAGCCTGGGCGATACGCTGAAAAAGCACGACGCCGACCTGAGAAAAGTCCGCAAGGAACAGGGCTTGTCTACTGCCAGCGCCGATCTGCCCTGGCTGGACCTGCGCCAGTTTCCCTTAAGCGGCGTTCGCATCATCGACGACCACCGTTTCGAGGTGCGCATCAAGGGCAAGTATCCGCAGTTCGTTTACTGGTTGGCCATGCCTTTTTTTGCGCCCATACCGTGGGAAGCTGACCGGTTTTACAGCCAGCCCGGTTTTGCCGCCAAAAATCTGTCGCTGGATTGGTGGCCCGTGGGCACCGGCCCTTACATGCTCAGCGAAAACGACCCTAACAGTCGCATGGTGCTGACCCGCAATCCCCACTACCGGGGCGACGTGTATCCCTCCGAGGGTGAAGCAGGCGACGCCGAAGAGGGTCTGCTCAAGGATGCCGGCGCCAAAATCCCCTTCATCGACCGGGTGGTTTTCACGCGTGAAAAAGAAGGCATTCCTTACTGGAACAAATTCCTGCAGGGCTACTACGACAGTTCAGGTGTCAGTTCCGACACCTTTGATCAGGTCATCCGTGCATCTGTGGATGGCGGTGCGGCACTCACGCCCGATATGGCCGTCAAGGGTATCAAGCTCGAAACGTCGCTGGCCACCAGCCTTTATTACTTGGGATTCAATTGGCTGGACCCGGTCGTAGGCCCTGGCAGCAATGAGGTATCTGCCCAGCGTGCGCGCCTGCTGCGTCAGGCCATCGGCATTGCGGTGGACTGGGAAGAGTTTTCGCAGATTTTCACCAACGGCCGTGCAGTGCCTGCACAAGGGCCGCTGGTGCCGGGCATTTTCGGATTCCCGGAGGGGCCTGAGGGCATTAACCGCACGGTCTACAACGTGGTCGACGGCAAGCCCATACGTAAATCCATCGACGAGGCCAAGAAGCTGCTGGCTCAGGCAGGCTACCCGGATGGTCGTGACGCCAACACTGGCAATCCGCTGGTGCTGGCGCTTGACACCACCGGCGGTGGACCCGGCGACAAGGCCCGATTCGATTGGTATCGCAAGCAGTTTGCCAAGCTGAATATCCAATTGGACATCCGCGCCACTGACTGGAACCGGTTTCAGGAAAAAGTGCGCAAGGGCAACACGCAACTGTTTTTCCTGGGGTGGAACGCAGACTATCCTGACCCTGAAAATTTCCTGTTCCTTCTGCATGGCCCCAAGGCGCGCGCCAAAACCGACGGTGAAAATGCATCCAATTATTCCAACCCGGAATATGACCGCCTGTTCGATGCCATGAAAGCCATGCCCAACGGCCCTGAGCGTCAGGCCATCATCAACCGCATGATTGCGCTGGTGCAGGTGGATATGCCGTGGTTGTTTGCTTTCCACCCGCGCAATTTTTCACTTAACCACGCATGGCTGGGCAATGTGAAGCCCAACGACCTGGCGCGCAACGATCTGAAATACAAGCGTGTGGATGCCAAACTGCGCGCCGACAGTCGTGCCGCATGGAATCAGCCGGTGGTGTGGCCTTTGCTGCTGGTACTCGTGGCGATCTGCGCCGCTGTTGTGCCCGCGTGGCTGGCATGGCGCCGGCGCGACCAGGCGCGTGGTCTGCGCGCAGATCTCAGCAAAGGGCTGGCAGGAGAAACCAAGGCATGATGTCCTATCTGGTGCGTCGCAGTCTGTATGCGGTGCTCATCCTCATCGGTGTGAATCTGATTACCTTCCTGCTGTTCTTCAAGGTCAATTCGCCGGAGGACATGGCGCGCATGGCACTGGGGGGCAAGCGGGTCACAGCGGAGGCTGTTGAAACCTGGAAGCGAGAAAAGGGCTATGACAAGCCCCTGTTCTACAACGCCGAGGCCGAAGGCAGCGAGCTTCTGACCGACACTATTTTTGTTCAAAAGTCCTTGCCCATGTTCCACGGCGAATTCGGTGCATCCGATGACGGCCGCAACATTGCCCGCGAAATCGGCATCCGCGCATGGCCCAGTCTGGCACTGGCCTTGCCTGTGTTCATTGTCGGTCTGGCGGTGAACATTACCTTCGCGCTGGGTATGGCTTTTTTCCGGGGTACGTATCTGGATGTCGGTGGTGTGGTGCTGTGCGTGGTGGCCATGTCGGTGTCGGGGCTTTTCTACATCATCGGCGGGCAGTTCCTGTTTTCCCGCACGCTCAGTCTGGTGCCCATTTCCGGTTATGCAGGCGGTGCAGACGCTTTCCGCTTTCTCATCCTGCCCATCGTTGTGGGCGTGATATCTGGTATCGGTAGCGGGGCACGCTGGTACCGCACCATTTTTCTGGAAGAAATTTCAAAAGATTACGTTCGCACCGCACGGTCCAAGGGCCTGTCCGAGACGCAGGTGCTCTACGGCCATGTGTTGCGCAACGCGCTGATTCCCATCATCACCGGTTCAGTGTCTGTCATCCCGCTGCTGTTCATGGGTAGTCTCGTGTCGGAGTCTTTCTTCGGCATTCCGGGCTTGGGCAGCTACACCATCGAGGCCATCAACGCCCAAGACTTCGGCGTAGTGCGCGCCATGGTCTTCATCGGTGCGGTGCTCTACATCATCGGCCTGATGTTGACCGATATTGCGTATACGCTGGTTGATCCGCGTATCCGTCTGGAATGAGGAAGGCACCATGAAACCTGTCTTCCTCTGGACTGATATCTGTCTGTGGCTGCTGACCTTTGCCGTCATCGGCTACGCCCTGCATGTGCGTCGCAACGGCCTGCTGCGCAGCACCTGGTCACATGTGTTCCAGAACGGACCTGCAGTGGCCAGTGCCATCGTGCTGCTGTTTGCGACAGCAATTGCCTTGCTGGACAGCCTGCATTTTCAGACGCGCATCGAAAAACCCGGTTCGCGCGAAGTTGTCTATTCACCCCAGGTCAAATCCGCGTTGGATGCCATCCTTGGCAAGATGGGTGATGCCCGCGAAAAATCGTACTCCGCTCCCTTGTCCATTTATGGGCTCAACAAGGAAAGCATCGAACGCGACGGCAAGACCGTACGCGACTATCCGCGCCTGAAAGTGGCGGGGCAACATCTGACAGACCCTGAACAGAAGTGGAACGATATCGCCCTGAAAAGCCTGCGCGGTGTGATTGCCGGCGGGCTGGTGGGTGCCGTATTTGCGCTGCTGGGCTGGGCTGCCCTGCGAAGCGGGCAGACCCATTTGCAAGCTGAGCATCAGGCGGTAACTTCCAAGACCGCAAACATGCGGCAGGAAAATGAACCCCTGTCACCGTCTGTTCGCCGCTGGGCTTTCTGCACCTGCCTGCTGCTGGGCATGCTCTCCGGTATTGCAGTCAGTCTATCCGGTTACTACCACTTGCTGGGCACCGACAAAGTGGGCGTCGACGTTCTCTACAGTGCCATCAAGAGTCTGCGCACCGCCATGGTATTGGGCCTGCTCACCACACTGGTCACGCTGCCGCTGGGTGTTTTTGCGGGGCTGGCGGCAGGCTATTTCCGTGGCTGGGTTGACGACATCATCCAGTACATCTACACGACGCTCAATTCCATCCCGGGTGTTTTGCTGATTGCTGCTGCAGTGCTGATGCTGCAGGTAGCATTGGACAGCAATCCTCAGGCATTTGCCACCGCAGCAGAAAAAGCGGACCTGCGTCTGTTTTTCCTGTGCGTGATTTTGGGTGTGACCAGTTGGACCGGCCTGGCCCGCCTGTTGCGCGGCGAGACCCTCAAACTACGTGAGCTTGATTATGTGCAGGCTGCCCGGGCATTTGGTGCCAGCCACACGCAGGTGCTGATGCGTCATCTTCTGCCCAACGTCATGCACATCGTGCTCATCATGCTGGTCATGGATTTTTCAGGTCTGGTGCTGGCCGAAGCGGTGCTGTCGTATGTGGGGGTGGGTGTTGACCCGGCGACGCAATCGTACGGCACCATGATCAATGCGGCACGACTTGAACTGTCGCGCGAACCCGTTGTGTGGTGGACGCTGGCAGCGGCATTCACGTTCATGCTGGTGCTCGTGCTGGCTGCCAATCTGTTTGCAGATGCGGTGCGGGATGCCTTCGATCCGCGGGCACGGCAGTTGAAAAAATCGCTGATCCGGGTTTGAAAAGGCAGTGATCAGTGACGAGTGACGAGTGACGAGTGACGAGTGACGAGTGACGAGTGAAGGGCGATACGTAAAAAGTAAGCAGAGCCCCCGCTTGTGATGTGCAATTTTCTGGAAACAGGGCAATGACTGAAGCACTGCTGACATTGGATGGAATTTCGACCCGGCTTCAATCCGAAGCGGGTTGGGTGCAGGCCATTGATGATCTGTGCCTGACCATCGGACGGGGGCAGACCTTTGCACTGGTGG
>SXZD01000071.1 GCA_005788065.1 Burkholderiales bacterium | reverse complement strand
TGAATTCTTTCGTGCCATCCAGCGGATCGATCAGAAAGAATTCTGTTTGCACCAGCGATTCCGGCGCGCGGTTGGATGCGCTTTCTTCCGACACGCGAACTGTGTGCGGGAAAGCCGTCTGCAAACGTTCTGCAATGATGGCGTCGGCCGCCAGATCAGCCAGCGTGACAGGAGAGCCGTCTGCTTTGTCTTGCGCAGCGGGCGCATCGTAATACGCCATCGCTGCGCAGCCTGCATCGCGTGCAATATCGCACAGCACTAGCAGAAAATTCCGGGTCAATTCCAGTTGCATGATGTGTGGGTCCGTCCAACTGAAAGTTCGCAAAGAAGTTGATTACACCCGGCTTTCATGAACGTCACACCTTCAAGCTGAACGGGGTGAATGACGTGCTGCGGTCATAGTAGTCTTCATTTTCCAGTCGCTTCAGTGTGTTGACGATAACGTACGTCAGCGGAGTGGCCAACACCTCCCACAGCGTCTTGAGTACATATTGCGTAAGCGTCACAGTGATGAGCTGTTCGTTGGTCATGACGCCATAAAATGCGATAGTGTAGAACAGCGCAGAGTCGAACAGCTCGCCCACCATGGTCGATCCGATGGTGCGTATCCACAGGTGCTTTCCCGCAGTTAGGATTTTCATTTTCGCCAGCACGAAGCTGTTGGCAAAACTGCCCACCCAGAAAGCAATGAGGCTGGCCAGCACGATGCGCCACGTGCTGCCGAACACCGTTTCGATGGCGGGCTGCCGGTCTGTCCAAAAGGGTGCGGGTGGCAGGTTGACCACCACATAGGCCATGACGCTGGCAAAGGCCAGCGCACCGAAGCCGGCCCACACCGCACGGCGATCCCGCCCATATCCGTACACTTCAGTCAGGATGTCGCCAAACAGGTAAGAGATGGGGAAAAACAGGACCCCTGCACCGAATGTGACTGCGCCGACCAGCGGGAGATCCAGTTGCGCCATCTTGGCCGGACCGATCAGGTTGGAGCACAGCAAAACCGCCACAAATGCGACGAGTACAAATTCGTAATAGCGGTAATTTTTCATGCGGCGTCCGGCGGTTATGGGGCGTGGCAGTCACGGTAGTGTGTGAATGCATCCATTCAAGTCTAGCACCTGCGCAAGTCCCCGATATTTGCGGGAAGCCCGGGGCGCCCCGTGCGACCCGCTGTGTGGTCGATGTGTGGTCGGTGTGTGGTCGATTGGGTAGCCCGGCAGGCAGTCGCAGCGTATGATGCGGTTTACCGTTGCTGTATGCAAGACGAGACAATATGACGAACGCTCAAAGCCCCTCATCAAGCATTTCAAAAGCAGGCCTGCTGCAGATTCCGCAGGAACTGAAAGCCGGTGGTAGCCCCGGCAATTCGACGCGCAAATGGCGCTGGATTGCGTTGGCCGTCATTGTGTTGGCAGTGGCAGCCTTCGTCCTTGCGCAACCGCGCAAGCTCACAGCCCCGACCGCACAGGCGGCTCTGGTGACACCCAGTAGTGAGCTAGTGACGTTAACAGCGTCGGGCTATCTGGTGGCGCAGCGCCGCGCGTCGCTTGCGTCCAAGGCCTCTGGAAGACTGGTGTATCTCGGTGTACGTGAAGGCAGTCGGGTGAAAGAGGGCGACCTGCTGGCGCGGCTTGACTCGCGCGACGTCTCGGCGCAATTGGATGCATCCAATGCCAACATCACGCTGGCGCGCGGCAATCTGGCTCAGGCGCAGGCCGAGTTGCGCGATGCCAATGCGGCCCTGGAACGGGCGCGCGAGCTGGTTGCGAAAAACTTTGCGTCCCCCGCAACACTTGATTCAGCCATAGCAAGACAGCAGCGCGCACAGGCTTCTGCCGACAGCATGCAAGCTGCACTGAAAGCCGCAGAGTTTACGGCCACTGCCGCGCGGGCCGCCCGCGATGAGACCAGTATTCATGCGCCGTTTGATGGCGTGGTGGTGAGCAAGAATGCCAATGTGGGCGATGTCATTACACCCTTTAATGCGGCAGCAGAATCGAAGGGTGCTGTGCTGACGCTGGCCGACCTGGGCACGCTGGAGGCAGAGGTTGATGTGTCTGAGAGCAATCTGGGCAAAGTAAGCACAGGGCAGCCGTGCGAGATTGTGCTGGATGCGCTGCCTGATGAACGGTTTTCCGGTCAGGTGGTATCGATTGTTCCGACAGTCGACCGTGCCAAGGCCACCGTGAAAGTGAAGGTGCGTTTTGATGCACTCGATCCGCGATTTTTGCCTGACATGAGTGTGCGGGTGTCTTTCCTGTCGCGGGCAGCTTCGGACGATGAAAGAAAGCCGCGACTTATTGTGCCGAAAGCAGCCGTTCAAAACGGTCAGGTATGGAAGCTTGATGCAGAAAACCGCGCCCAAGCGCTGGCGGTCAAAACCGGTCGTGAGACGGACAGCAGCGTCGAGATCATCGAAGGTCTGGCAGCGGGCGATACGGTTCTCAACCCGGTTCCCGCCGGTATCAAGCCTGGCACCCTGATTGAAAAACCAGCGCGGCGTTGATGTCATGAACGCCCCCCTCATCCGTATCCGCAATCTATGCAAACAGTATCGTCGCGGGCAGGACGATGTGCCTGTCCTGATGGGCATCGATCTCGATGTATATGCGGGCGACTTTGTATGTTTGATGGGGCCGAGTGGTTCCGGCAAAAGTACCCTGCTCAATCTGATTGCCGGCATCG
>SXZD01000070.1 GCA_005788065.1 Burkholderiales bacterium | reverse complement strand
TGCATCAGGCGCTCGGGTTGGAGGTCCTCGGGTTTGGTCCAGTGGCGATAGATGGGCAGAATCTTGTCAACCGGCACGGCCAGCAATTTGGCATCGCCACCGGCCTCATCGGTCATCTTGAGGATACCGATGGCACGGCAACGGACGACCACACCGGGGTGCAACGGAAACGGTGTCACAACAAGCACATCCACCGGGTCACCATCATCGGCCAGTGTTTGCGGGATGTAGCCGTAGTTGCAGGGATAGTGCATGGCCGTCATCATGAACCGGTCAACGAAAATGGCACCGGTGTCTTTGTCCACTTCGTACTTGATCGGATCGGCATTCATCGGAATTTCGATGATCACGTTAAAGTCGGTGGGGATGTTTTTACCGGCGGGTACGTTAGAAAAGCTCATGAAGGCTCCTTGTTGTCTGAATTCTGTGTCTGAACAGCCGTGGATCAAATATCAGCGCGCATTATACGTTGAGCAGCAACGAAACACAGGCGGTTCGGTATTCGCTTTCCTTGGCCTCGTCGCCCTTGCGATGGTACACGCGCGCCAACTGCGCTGCGGTCGCAGACGATGGGCGAATTGCAAATAAACGTTCGTAATACTGCGCTGCTGCATCCCAGTTTTCCATGGCGGCATTCAGCAGACCCAGCGCACCAAGCAGCTCCACGCTGTCCTCACGACCCGGCAACCACGATTCCATGGTCTTGACGGCGGATACCGGTTGCGAATAGAAAAGCTCTGCATACAGGGTCACCAGCTCGCCACGCCACTCACGCTGCAGGGCGTCTTCCAGCAGTGCCTTGGCGTGGGTGGGGGCACCGGCACGACTGAAACCGGTGGCAAACGACTTGGTCACTTCGGGCAGGCCGAGTTCACGCGGGGTGGCATTGCGCCACAGTTGCCAGATATGCTGTACGACCTGGGCACGGCGGCTGATCAACATCCGGTAAGCCTCTGAAACGGTCTGCTCGAACTCACCATCGTCCAGTACATTGCGATTGGCCAGCAGGCGGGTGGTCTTCAGCAGTTCATCCCACTTGCCGCAGGCCCTGAAAATCCGCCACGCAACCTGCTGGGCACGCAAGTTGCGCCGGTTACTGCCCAGCACGGTTTCAATGGACTGCAAAGCCTCCTCCGGCTTGCCCTGTTCCAACAGACATTCCGCTTCCAGCAGACGGGCCGCCAGCCCAGTCTCGCCCCCCTCATCCCGCAGGTCTGAAAGCCACCGATCGCGCCGATCGTACTGCCGCAAGCGGTGGGCAGCCAAAGCGGCCAGAAGTGCGGTCGGAACCGCATCCGGTTCGTGCACCTGCGCCTCATTGGCCAGATGCTCCACCCGCGAATAGCGCCCTTCGGTCAGAGCCAGCACACTGGCGCGCAGGGCATTGTGCGCGCCTTCGCGACGGCGACCGAGCTTGAAATTGCGCACCCGCTCGGGCAGACCGATCGCACCATAAATGGCGCGGATCAAACCGTAAAACAGCAGAAAACCTGCCAACAGCAAGAAAATGGCAAGGTTCAATGACAGGTCGATGCGGTAAGGACTGAAAAAAATAGCCACCTGGCCGGGGTTGACGCGCGCAGCCAGACTCAGTGCGACCACTGCGGTGGCCATGAGGATGAGAAACGCCAGATTGCGCATGCGGTCAGCGCTCCGCAGTGCGGCGGCTGATGCCGAGCGCGCTGATCGAATCCTGCAGATTGGGCATCTCGAAAGCGAGATCCACCTTGCGTATGTCGCCCAAAACCTTCTGCGCCTGCGCAACCCGCACATCGTTGGCATCGAAGTAGCGTCGCAGCCACTCATCGGCTGCCAGCAAGTCGTCTCGCAGCAGGCGCTGCTGTCGCGACAGCAAGGCGAGGCGGGCATTGAGCAAGCGCAGCCTGAGGTTTTCGCGGACAAAGAAAGCCTGCGATGGCGACATCATCATCGCATCCGGATAATCCACCTGCCGCACACGGACCAACTGCACAATGTCGGACCATGCGCCCTGCACCACGGTGCGCACTGCGTCCACCCACCAGTCGAGCTGCCAGATGGACAGCCCTGCACCAGCCTGTACAGGAGCCGCGGCATCGCCCTCCTTTCCGTCCCTCTCAACCGGCGCGGACGTTGCCGCAGCGGATGTCGACAACACTGCGGCTGATGAAGACCCTGATGACGTCCCAGATGAAGCAACTGATGCCGGGGAGTCACCGGTCACAGGCAGCGCAGTGCCGGCCGCATCCACCTTTACGTCTGACAACAGCGGAAAACGATCCAGGTTGCGCAGCACTTCATCCAGCGATTGGGCAAGACTGACGAGATCCAGCCTCGGAAGGGAACGTAAACGGGTAAGGTCTCGGCCGATCGCTTGGCGCAGCGCGGTTGCCCCTGGCCTGTCCTGCGAGCCCAAGCGGGAT
The DNA here is from genome assembly GCA_005788065.1 of Burkholderiales bacterium. Lineage (GTDB taxonomy): Bacteria > Pseudomonadota > Gammaproteobacteria > Burkholderiales > Burkholderiaceae_B > SXZD01. The sequence goes on along the minus strand of SXZD01000070.1, from coordinate 3,023 downwards.
TCAGCCTGCTGCAAAGCCAGGATCGCCGCTTCGATATTGCCCAGCAACCGCAGTTGCTGAGCGGCCAGATTGATGAGTTGCTCCACCTCCACCCGCGTGGTCTCGTCCCGGCTTCGCAAAAGACTTTTGTAAAGTTGCTCAAGACTTTGCTGCTGGGCGGCAGATTCTTTGAGCCGCTCTTCCATAAGCACCAAACGGGCATTGGCGTCTTCAACCCGTGCCACCGCGGTGGCAAACTGCTCGGTCTCGGTTTTAAGACGGGTTTCCATGGCGATGATGCGACCGCCAAGATCTTCACGGGTTTGCCCCATCCAGTTGCGCACGCTGATGGCCAGCCACACCAAACCCACCAGACTGACCACTGCCACCACCAGAGCGGGATGACGCTTGCGCTGCAGCGCCGGGGGCGTGGCGGGTTGCGCCGCCGCTTGTACGGCAGGCTGGTCGGATACGGGTGGATCTGAAGCTTGCATGGGGGTGCAGGGGCCGCGCTGAACGCAGGGTCAGTAAGATGGGAAAGTCTAACACCTGCGCTGCTTTTGCCGGTAGCGCTTCACTCAGGCGGTGTCTCCCGCGGCATCTCTTCAGTTGTCTGCAAGCCACTGGGCCAGACTGTCGACACCCGGAGACAGGCAGACAACAAGCGACAGTCCCCGCTCGATTGCGCGCTCTTCAATACGAGGATGCGTGGTGATGATGGCGATCCGGCCTGACCTCTGCGCTTCGTGCACACCTGCAGCCACCGATGTGATCACAGGCGCCAACACATCCACCGCTTCGGAACTGGTCAGATAAAACACCACAGGCGCGATTGAGGATGCCGCACTTGCTGCCGGCGCACGGGGCTCGCGCCATTGCATCACCCGGCGCAGCAGATCATTCACGGACGGGGCGTCGGCCGCCGTACGCCGGTAAGCCTGCACCACCTCAACATCCCGACACAGACCCTCCAATGCCGGCGCCAGATCCAGATTACCGCCGTTACCCTTGAGCAGCATGATGGTGTCAAACGGATCAAGCGCACCGAGGCGTGCCAGCAAACCCCCGCTGTCCTGCGACTCCCCGCGCCTCTGGGACGGATAGACCAAGGCCTGCTCCGGAACCCCCAGCGCCATAGCCTTGGCAGCACTGCCATCGCCCATCAGGCCCAGCAACAGGCAATCGGGCCATGGTTGGGGCAGCAAGGGCCACAGCAACTCGAGCGACCCAGGACTGACGCAAACAATCAACGCCCGCGAGCCCAACGCCCTCTGCGTCCAGGCAGACATCCGTTGCGCCGCGTCGGCCTGGACATGCAGGTGAAAAGCCGGAAAACGCCACTCCTCGACCTGCAAGCGCTCACGTAAGGATGACGGCAAAGCCCAATCAGACTGCGGGACCTCACCAGCCCCGGCAGATGCCGGACGAACCAGCGCCGGCCGACTGGAAATGAGAAGCATGCGCTTTGCGCGCGAGTCTTCGGACGGTTCTTGCATGTCGAGCGGGGCTGAAAAATTCAGTCTGGCGTCATACACTGCGCCAGAATCGCGGCACCACCGGCATCCAGCAGCTCTTGGGCCACCCGGGCACCCAGTGCCACCGGCGACTCGCCTGGCTGCGCCACAGCGCTGGCCTGCAACATCTGCGCACCCATGGGGTCCGCCACCCGGGCCGACAGGCTCAACGCACCCGACGCATCAAACTGTGCATAGGCGGCCATCGGTACCTGACAACTGCCGCCCAGCAAGCGGGCCACTTCACGCTCGGCTTGTACGCAAGCGGTTGTGTGGGAGCAAAGCAGCGGTGCGAGTAACGCTTTCAGATCATCCCGACCTGCTGCCACTTCCAGCGCGAGCGCGCCCTGCCCTGCGGCCGGCAAAAAATCGGATGGCGGCAGCAAGCCGCGAATGCGTGCTGCCATGCCCAAGCGTTTCACACCAGCGGCTGCCAGAATGATGGCCGCATAGTCACCACGATCCAGTTTGGCAAAACGCGTATCGAGATTGCCACGCAAAGGCTCCACCTTCAGGTGCGGAAAAGCCCGCAGCAACAGCGCCTGACGGCGCAGGCTCGATGTGCCCACCACCGCGCCGGCCGGCAAGTCTGCAAGGCTGCCATACTGAGACGAAATGAAGGCGTCACGCGGGTCTTCCCGCTTCATGAAGCCCAGCAATTCGAAACCCCGCTCGATATTCATGGGGACATCTTTGGCCGAGTGCACGGCCAAGTCTGCCCGCCCCTCCATCAACGCCACTTCCAGCTCTTTGATGAACAGACCCTTGCCGCCCACCTTGGACAGCGCACGATCCAGAATCTGGTCGCCACGTGTGGTCATGCCCAGAATGCTGACCTCGGGCTTGGGCGGCAGCGCTTCGATGAGTGCTTTAACGTGTTCCGCCTGCCAGAGGGCAAGGCGGCTTTCCCGGGACGCGATGACGATTTTCATGGGAGAAACAGAGCAAAAAACCTGTCGAGTCTAGCATGCCCAACCGGGCGCTATAATTGCGGATTGTTCAAGACCGCAGAAACCCATGGACGCCCAACTGTCACGCAAACAAGAGGCCTGGTCGGCCCGCTTCAACGAACCCATGTCCGACCGCGTCAAGCGGTATACCGCTTCGGTTGACTTCGACAAACGCCTGGCCCTGTTCGACATCCAAGGGTCGCTGGCCCACGCAGACATGCTCGCAGCGGTCGGGCTGATCAGCGCACAAGACCTTGACGACATCCAGCGCGGCATGTCCCAAATCCAAGGCGAAATCGAAGCCGGCCAGTTCGAATGGCTGCTGGATCTCGAAGACGTTCACCTCAACATTGAAAAGCGCCTCACCGAACTGGTGGGCGATGCCGGCAAACGCCTGCACACCGGTCGTTCGCGCAACGATCAGGTAGCCACCGACATCCGCCTCTATATGCGCGACCGCGTTGACCATATCAGCGAACTGCTGCGCGCCTTGCAACTCGCGCTTGTTACGCTGGCAGGCCAGCATGCCGCCACCATCATGCCCGGCTTCACCCACCAGCAGGTGGCCCATCCCGTCACC
>SXZD01000069.1 GCA_005788065.1 Burkholderiales bacterium | reverse complement strand
GTGAAATCCGTCGCATGCTGATAGGCCGGGAGCTGTTTTCCGATACGCTGTAAATGATTGCTTGAAACACTTTCACGATTGCAGGTGAACCATGGACGAGAGAACCGTCATGCTCAATGAAATTTCTGCCGGCGATGTGGCTGGCGAACTGCTGGTTGCCGGTGGTGATGACGGTTCTCTGCAGGCGCTGACCGAGGAGGAAGAGCGCGAGATGTCCAAAAAAGTCGCCAGCGAAATACTGGCCGGCTTTGACCGACACTATCGCCTGTTCCGCTACTGTGCGCAGCAGACCAAAGGTCTGTTTGAAATGGGTGACTGGCATGAAATACAGCGGCTGGCCTCCCAGCGTATTTCGATGTACGACGACCGTGTGGCCGAAACGGTTGAAAAGCTGCGCACCGAGTATGATGCCGAGCGTCTTCCGGACTCGGTGTGGGCCCGCATCAAGACCCGCTATGTGACCTATCTGGTGGATCACCGTCAGGCCGAACTGGCAGAAACGTTTTTCAATTCGGTGACGACCAAAATCCTTCACCGCGACTTTTTCCACAACAGTTTCCTGTTTGTGCGACCCGCTGTGTCGACCGAGTATCTGGAGTCGGATCCGCCCTCTTTCCGCAGCTACTATCCCGCCAGCGACGGCTTGCGCAAAACCATCCGCAAGGTGCTTGGCGACTTTCGCATCAATTGCCCGTTTGTGGATCTTGAGCGGGATATCCGCCACATGATCCTGCGTGCGCGGGTCATGGCACCGCGCCCCATCAAAATAGACCCTGACTGCCAGATACAGGTGCTCTCCAGCCTGTTCTTCCGCAACAAGGGTGCTTACATCATCGGCAAGTTCATCAATGGCAACATGCCGGTGCCGTTTGCCATTCCGCTGTTGAAAGACGCAGAGGGCCGCATCTTTGTGGATACGGTGCTGGTGAACGCGCAGCAGATTGCCACGCTGTTTTCGTTCACACGCGCCTATTTTCTCGTGGACATGGAAGCACCGGCTGCATATGTACAATTTTTGCGCACGCTGCTGCCCAACAAGCCCAAGGCCGAGATGTACACGATGCTGGGCTTGCAGAAACAGGGCAAGACACTTTTTTATCGCGACTTTCTGCACCACCTCAAACACTCCAACGATCCGTTCATCGTAGCGCCCGGCATCAAGGGTCTGGTGATGACGGTGTTCACGCTGCCGTCTTATCCGTATGTGTTCAAGATGATCAAGGACAAGATCGCGCCGCAGAAAGAAATCGACCGGCAGGGGGTGATGGCCAAGTATCAGTTGGTGAAACGCCACGACCGGGTGGGCCGCATGGCCGACACATGGGAATACTCCCAGGTGGCCCTCCCGCGCGACCGCTTCTCTGACGCACTGATTGCGGAGCTCCAGGACACCTGCCCTTCACAGTTGGAGGTGGAAGGCGACACCATCCTCATCAAGCATCTGTATATCGAGCGGCGCATGACGCCGCTGAACATCTATCTGCATCAGGGCACCGATGCAGAGGTCGAGCACGGCATCATTGAATACGGCAACGCCATCAAGCAGCTGGCGGCTGCCAACATTTTCCCGGGCGACATGCTGTTCAAGAATTTCGGTGTGACGCGTCTGGGTCGCGTTGTGTTCTACGACTACGACGAAATCGAATACATGACCGACTGCGTGTTCCGCCGCATTCCGCCAGCACCCAACCCCGAGGCTGAAATGAGTGGCGAGGTGTGGTATCAGGTCGGTCCCAAGGACGTGTTTCCGGAAGAGTTCGGACAGTTTCTGCTGGGCGACCGACGTGTGCGCGCTGCATTTCTCAAGCAGCATGCTGACCTGCTGGAATATGAATTCTGGCAGCAGCGCAAGGAGCGTGTCACGCAGGGCCATATCGAAGACATCTACCCCTACCCGGAAAGCATACGCTTCTGCCGCAAATATGCGCGCAGGCAGGGCGGGCAGTAACGTAACCACCAGACACCGAGCGACACACCATGAACAAACAGATCGATCTTTATTTCGACTTCACCTCTCCGTACAGCTACATTGCAGCGGAACGCATTGAGGCCATTGCGCAGACAGCCGGTTGGAGCGTCAACTACTCTCCTACCCTGCTGGGCTTCATCTTCAAGGAAATTGGCGGTGGTCCGTTGACGACCATGCCGCGCAAAGGCGACTACTCCATCAATGACTTTTCGCGTACGGCCCGCTTTCACGGCCTGACCTTGAGTTTCCCCAAGAAGTTTCCGGTCAACACCGTGGCAGCCGCACGGACGGCATTGTGGGTGAAAGCAGAACATCCGCAGCAGCTAGGCGACTTCGTGCGTGCGGTGTTCCGAGCCTATTTTGTGGGTGGTGAAGATATCTCAGAAGCAGCCACCATCGCCAAATGTGCGGCGGGTGTTGGACTGGACGGAGCGGCTGCTGCAGCGGCCAATGATGATCCCCGCTGGAAAGATGCCATGCGCGCGGCTGTGGCCGCATCCAATGATGTGAAGATGTTCGGTGCGCCCTACTTCGTCATCAATGGCGAAGCGTTCTGGGGCAACGACAGGCTTGATCAGGTCGAACGCTGGATTACGACGGGGCCTTTCTAACATGGGTGACATGGTTGGCAACAGCAGCAGCGGCAGTGTGATCCATAGCACGGTCGATCAGCGCAGCGACGTATTCCAGAACAACGCACGGCATATGGCCGACCTGGTGCAGGACCTGCGTCAAAAGCTGGCGCAGGCTGCGCTCGGTGGTGGGGATGCGGCACGTCAAAAGCATGTGGCCCGCGGCAAACTGTTGCCGCGCGACCGGATCGCGCACTTGCTCGATCCGGGTTCGCCCTTCCTCGAAGTCGCACCGCTGGCGGCGCTGGACATGTACAACAATGAAGCGCCGGGCGCCGGTGCAGTGGCAGGTATCGGACGCGTCAGTGGCGTGGACTGCATGATCGTGTGCAACGACGCAACGGTCAAAGGCGGCACCTACTATCCCATGACGGTCAAGAAGCATCTGCGCGCACAAGAGATCGCTGCGCAGAACCGTTTGCCCTGCATTTATCTGGTCGACAGTGGTGGGGCCAATCTGCCCAATCAGCAGGACGTGTTTCCCGACCGTGACCACTTTGGCCGCATCTTTTTCAATCAGGCCAACATGAGTGCCGCAGGCATTCCGCAGCTGGCGGTGGTGATGGGGTCGTGTACCGCAGGTGGTGCGTATGTGCCGGCCATGAGCGATGAGTCCATCATCGTACGCAATCAGGCCACCATTTTTCTGGCGGGTCCGCCGCTGGTGAAAGCAGCCACCGGCGAAGATGTGAGCGCAGAAGATCTGGGCGGTGGTGACGTGCACACGCGGCTGTCTGGTGTGGCGGATCATCTGGCTGACAACGATCCTCATGCGCTTGAGATTGCACGGCGCGTGGTGTCGCACTGGAACTGGACCAAACCCTTGCAGATGCAGGTGCGTCCATCGCGCCCGCCGCTGCTCAACCCGGATGATCTCTACGGCATCATCCCCACCGACACGCGCAAACCGTTTGATGTGCGCGAAGTCATCGGGCGATTGGTGGATGGCTCCGAGTTTGATGAGTTCAAGGCACGTTTCGGCACCACACTGGTCACTGGTTTTGCGCATATTCATGGCATGCCGGTCGGTATTGTGGCCAACAACGGCATCCTGTTTTCCGAATCGGCGCAGAAAGGCGCTCACTTCATTGAGCTGTGCTGCCAGCGCAAAATTCCGTTGGT
>SXZD01000068.1 GCA_005788065.1 Burkholderiales bacterium | reverse complement strand
GGGTCGTGCAGGTCGTGAAGGTGTTGCTGTCACGCTGGCAGAGCCCAATGACCGCCGCAAAGTGGCAGCCATCGAGCGTTACATCAAAACCCGCCTGCCGGTTGCCAATGTTGAGGGCTTCGAACCCGTCAGCCCCGATAGCTTCAAACGTGGCGCTGATGGCGGCCCCCGTGGCGGCCGTGGCAACGGCGGTGGCCGTTCGCAGGGCGGCTTCCGCGGCGATCGCACCGATTGGCCCCGTGATGGCGGCTTCCGTGGCGCACCCCGTGGAGAACGCAGTTTCGGAGACAAGCCTGCTTTCGCAGCGGGTCGCCCGACAGGCGAAGGTCGTCCCTTCCGCGAGGCAGGTGCTTCCGAACAGGCCCGCCCCTTCCGTGGTGACCGTCCTTTCCGCGAAGAGCGTCCCACCGGCGAAGTCCGTCAGTTCCGCGATGCACGTCCGGCCGGCGAGGGCCGTCCTTTCCGCGAAGAACGTCCGTTCCGGGCCGAGCGCAGCTTCGGAGACCGTCCTGCTTCCGGCGAAAACCGCTCAGGCGGCGAGGGTCGTCCTTTCCGCAGCGAACGCACATTTGGCGACAAACCTGCGTTTGCTGACCGCAACACCGCAGGCGATCGTGGCAACTTCGGTGACCGCCCCGCGCGTGCTCCGCGTGCGGCCGATGGCGAGCGCAGCTTCGCTGCCAAGCCCCGTCGCCCCGAAATCCGCTGGGGCCAGACAGCCAACAGTGATGCAAGAGGCGGCGCGGCACGTCCCGGCAAGGTAAAATTCTCCGGTCGGTGACACTCAGGCCGCTTGACCCGACGAGTCTGACCGGATGCCTCCCCGGTATCCGGCAGACCATGCAAGTCATCTTGATTTCAGCGGCCCGCCTTGCAGGAGATACTCATGAGTCTGGGTCAACGCCCCGAAAACGCGCAGCAGGTATTTGAGTCACGTGTGCCCATGCGCTGGGGTGACATGGATGCCATGGGCCACATCAACAACACGGTGTACTTCCGGTTTATTGAGCAAGTGCGCTGTGACTGGCTTGAAAGCATGGGATATGGGGTGTCGCTGCAAACCGACACCAGCCCGGTTCTCATGAACACGGCCTGCACATTTTTGCTGCCGATGCACGCACCGGGCACTGCCGTCATTACACTGTTTGTGTGTCCGCCGGGGCGCAGCAGCCTGGACACATTTTACGAAATTCGCGAAGAAAACGATGACCGTCTGTTCGCAATCGCCTCTGCAAAGCTGGTATGGATAGACCTTGCAACCGAAAAGTCCACTCCGATTCCGCAGTCCCTGCTTGACGTATTACCCTGAAAACGGGGCGATCCAAAATATCGGGAACCTTTTGCTGGCTGCACCTATCCTATAACCATGTTGCGTGCAGGGCTCAAAACGCAGTCAATACGCGCTGCGCCAGTTCAGTTTGCGGCACGCAAAGAGTAGGCAAAATACCGACAGAAGCCGCATTCAAACACTGACACAAGGTATGGATGTTAGCCGACTCAAGTTTTTTGGGATGGGTATACACTTCATCTCAACAAGACTTTGTTTCAAAGCAAAGCGAAAAATCAGTCACAGATTTAACCTCCACGTTGAACTGCAGACTGTTCCGAAACCAGAATAGACGGGTGGGAGGATGCAACCGAGTGTCGACACAGATCGGCACCAGAGCATCCAGGGAAACGATCAGGGAAGACAGAGCCCTGGTCGTTTTTGTTTTTTGCACGCCCAAATCTGCACAACATCCCCTATCATGCCCGGACAACACAATCCGGAGACATGAATGAAACCCCTGAATTGGCTTCTGTTCGCCCTGTTGGCGATTGCTGGTCCCCTGCTCTTTCTGCCCACGCCCGCCACGCCCGTCGCCTGGACGCCACCGCCACCGCCAACAACCGACAGCGGACCTTTCCAGCGCAACCAGGCTTTGGCCGCCATGACCCGCAGCGCAGAAACACTGGGCATCAAGGGACCGGAGGCCATCACGCTCGACGCACAGGGCAACGTGCTGACGGGCTTGCTTGACGGCCGCATCATCCGCCTCTCCGCCGACCTCACCAAAATGGAAACCCTGGGCAATACCGGTGGCCGCCCTCTGGGCATGGCTTACCACCCCAACGGACAACTCATTGTGACCGACGGCAAAAAAGGCCTGCTGAGCTTGAATCCCGCTGACGGCAAAATCTCCGTGCTGGCTACCGAAGCCGATGGCAAAGAAATCCGCTTTGCTGACGATATCGTTGTCAGCAGCGACGGCAAACACGCCTGGTTCAGCGATGCCAGCACCAAATGGTTCTATCACCAGAGCACCGAAGCGGTCATGGATCACGCCGCCGACGGCCGCCTGTTGCGCCACGACTTTGAAACCGGCAAAACCGTGACCGTGCTGGACGGCATGGAGTTTGCCAATGGCGTGGCCTTCGGGCCCGATGAATCTTTCCTGCTGGTCAATGAGACGGGCGCCTACCGTGTGCGCCGCCTGTGGCTCAAGGGCGAGAAAGCCGGCCAGAACGACATGTTTCTGGAAAACCTCCCCGGCATGCCCGACAACATCACCTTCAACGGCAAAGACCGCTTCTGGATTGCCCTGTTCGCCCCCCGCAACCCACTGCTCGACGGACTGGCCGGTTGGCCCGGTCTGCGCAAGGCGCTTATCCGCATCACGCCCTATATTCCCCGACCGGTGGAGCGCCGCGCCATGGCGCTGGGTTACAGCACGGAAGGCAAACTGGTGGCCAACCTGCAGGACGATGGCAAGGGCAACTATTCGCCCATCACCAGCGTGCGGGAGGGCGATGGCGTTCTGTATTTCGGGTCACTCTCTCAAACCTCGGTCGGAAGGCTGCCATGGAAACCCTGAACCACGGGTCATGCAGCCCAAGGCAAAAAATTCATAACATTATGATTTAAATTAAATTTTTCAAAAATAAAAGACCATGGGCAGGGTGTCCCGAACCCCTTGCCCATTTTTTTGCACCATGCCTCCCTTGAAAAATCCGAGCCCCGCCTCTATTATTAGCACTCAGGAGAGGTGAGTGCTAACAGTGCGCCTGGTCGTCCGGTACACAACCGATGCCCTAGCCGTTAACCAACGCATGCACCCCTTCTTTTCAAACCCCGGGGTACCAAGCCCCGAAAACAGTCAATCTTTCATCAGGAGTAGCAGTCCATGAATATCCGTCCGTTGCACGACCGAGTGATCGTGAAGCGCCTGGACAATGAGCGCAAAACCGCCTCAGGCATCGTGATTCCCGACAATGCAGCTGAAAAACCGGATCAGGGCGAAATTCTCGCCGTGGGCCCCGGCAAGCGTGACGACAGCGGCAAGCTGATCGCCATGGATGTCAAAGTCGGTCAACGCGTCCTGTTCGGCAAGTATGCCGGCCAAAGCGTCAAGATCGATGGCGAAGAAGTCCTCGTCATGCGCGAAGAAGACATCATGGGTGTGATCGAGCACTGAGCCGGTCACGTTCGCAACACTATTTAAGCAGAGAGATTCAAAATGGCTGCAAAGCAAGTATTTTTCGGCGACGACGCACGCTCCCGCATGGTTCGCGGCGTCAACGTTCTGGCCAACGCCGTGAAGGTCACACGGGGCCCCAAGGGTCGTAACGTCGTGCTCGAGCGCTCCTTCGGCGCCCCC
>SXZD01000067.1 GCA_005788065.1 Burkholderiales bacterium | reverse complement strand
TCGTTTCTTGCCGGCGTATTCAGCTTGGGCGAAAGTGCGTTGCTTCATGTTTGACGAAGAGTGACGGTCATGCAGCAATTTTATCAATATGATGACTGGCCGGGTTTGTCAGGCAAGATCATTTTTGCAGTGTTTCCCTAACTTGTTAACGGTAGTACCTGAATCCGTTTTACCTCCCTGAGCGGTAGCAATTGATTAATGATTGCCTCTTGAGAGTTCTCAATGAACCGCTTGCTCTTGACCGCCGCCATGTCCCTACTCCTCTGCGCCTGCAGTGGAGACGACGGTTCAACCGGCGTTCCGGGCACTGCAGCAAGCATCCGCAACGGCAGCACCCTGCAGGAGGCTGGCTTCTCCCCCGCCCTTCAGCGGCCGGCAGGCGAGCCCGTGCGGCAATTCCTGGTCGTCGATGCGAAACCGTGGACGAGACGGCATTCGGCGACTTGAAAGGCCAATTTGACGGTCTGCTGCCAGTAGGTGCCGACTACCCCATTCCAGACATTCCCTCCCGCCTTCACGATGTTGCCACCATGCGCGAAGGACGCAACGTCAGACCCCGCATTCCCACCTCCCGCACCACCGTAGACGGGCGTATCGGGGTCGGCATGCCGTCCTATGTGGGCAAGCGGGTCGACATTCCCGGCGGGCGGGCAGTCAGCTTTTATCTCTACACCCCGGAGAAACTGGCCCAGAAAGGCACTCACGTCAGCCAGGCTGCCGACGGGTCGTCAGACATGATGGCAAGCAAGGTGTTCTGGGTGCACGAATCCGAGTTCCTTGGCGGGCTGAAAGACATGGGCATGGCCATGATCGGCGTCTGCGACTCAACGCTGGCGCAAATGGACAAGGAACTGTATGGCAAAGGCCCGGGAGGTATTCACCGCAACCCCTACCCGGTGAACGAAACCGATGACGGGTATGACTTTCACCTGTTCTCATCCAACCGCAACAATCTGCAGCAGATCTACACGATTCCGATACGTGTCATCGTCTCCAATGCAAAAACGCCCCAGGCACAAATCAAGCGTATCGAGCGGCTGGGACCACCCAAAGTGGCCCTTCTGCCAAATGCACCTTTGACCATTTTTGAGCCCACGATTGCCGGTGACGGTCGACTGTTGGTCTACCGCACCTCAGGTACGCCGGGGCAAGGGGGCGGTGCAGACTCGCTCAAACCCCGCGCGTGGACCGACAATGAGGGCACGACACGTAACAGCCAGTTCGATATCGTCTATTCATACAACAACCCGGCCAAGGGCATGGCGCCTTGCGATCCGCAAGCATGGGTGAATCCGCGCCCCATTACCTATGCACACCACGATGCACCCGTTCGCGCCCAATACGGGTTCGCAAAATTCCCCTTCCGCGATGCAGAGGGACGCTTGCTCGGCCCGGGAGAAGAATCCGGCATGACCTATCCATGGATAGACAGCCGTGGGGCCAACCTGTTCTTCACCGCCATCTACCGCCTGCGTTACAGCGACGAAAGCACGTTTGCAACCAACGAGGATTTTGAGATGGTGCAGACGGCCGATAGCCGGTTCAACAACATGTCCGCGCAAGTGTCGAACGCAACGCAACAGACGGGTATCAGCCGACCTGAATTGCGACCCCATCTCATGCTTCCCTCCCGGCATGTGGTACCGGTACCGGGCGCATGCAAGAGTGCTTGTACCGACACCACACCGACCGAACACGTCAGTTCAACCCGCGGCGTCGCGGTTGCCGGACTGTGGACTGAAGGCAAAATGGTGATGCTCGACGGGCTGATGAACGCCACGGATATGGGCTATCTGGCATTTGACGAGGGGCACCGTCTTTTGCGCCTCTATCATGGCAAAGGTGGCGTGGTGCGCGTGGGCAACGGACGCACCAACACCGACAACCTGTCATTGGGACAGTTCATGGACCCCTACTGGCCACTGAACGATTCGATGATGGAAACCCATGAGAACAAGTTCAACTACTTCCGCGAATGGAAACCGGCTTCGCCGAAAGATGTCACCTGGACAATGTCGACAGGTCGCGCATCCACCGAGGTGTCGTTCGATGACTTCATGGATCCAAGCGCGCTCATCCTGTCGAACATGCAAGCCTCGCTGTCGCTGAACCCCGGTGGCCCGATCAAATGGCTCAAGCCCAACACCGGCGACAGGAATGACCGCGCCCTGCGCCTGCAAAATGCAGCCACAAACAGTCATCCTGCAGTTCCACCCTTCGGAGCGGCTGTGGGCAACACCAAGCAAGGCACACGCATTGAACCGGTTGCGCTCGGCGGCATTGAAGGCAAAGGACTGTGGCTGAGCGCAGACAGCGGCATCCGTTACAACGTGGGCAATCTGGCTGGCATGGCCAGTGGGCCGACCCCCGGCGCCTACTACGGCGTATTTGTTGACCCGCGAACCGCAGTACAGGGCGAGACCCCGGCGACAGCGTCCAATGACGGGTCAACCCGCTGGATACTCAGTACACCCACGGGCGCCATGGGCCTTGCAACGAATCAGGGCCAACTTGAACTCGTGCTCGCCCGCACTGCGTCCAGCGAGACTGCATTTGCCCGACTGCTCTTGCCCGCCACAGTGCGTGAAGGGCGCTATGCACACATCGCAATCAACCGGGTTGCCAAGCAACTTGAAATTTATATCAACGGCTTTCTGTGGCACACCCTTGCAGCAGAGCAATCAGGCAATGCCTTTGTGATGCAGGCTGGCATTATCCAGTTGGGTGGCGATACTCAAACCAAAGGTCAACGCGGTTGGTACGACAATCTGGAGGTCTTCAACCGCAGTGTCATCGACGCAGAGGAAGCTTGCATTCGCGCCATGGGTTCGCTGATCCGTGTGCAAGGCTCAGGGGGCGCAAACAGTGCATGGCCCGCAAGCTCGCACCGACGCATTGCACAGGCCATTGGCGAGGGTGGCGATACGCAGTTTGAGTGCCATCGCAACGACAGCGACGAAGGCTGGGGATTCCTCTCGAAGGTACCGGAAAGCCAGCGTGTGGGCCATCGCGTGCGACGCATCAAGCCTTTGGTGTTCGGTCAGGCGCGGCCTGCCGAGACGGACAACACCTTCTGCGTCAGTTGCCACCGTACACCCCATCCGTCATCGACCATGAGTCTGGATGCCCTGACGGCCAAGAACCTTCCCATGCAGTTTGATCCGCGCAGACAACCCCTGCAGCCCAAACCAACGATGACGGGTGTTGTGCCAGGCGACTGGGCAAGACTTAACTTCAGGGGCTTGCCTGCTTCGCAGGCCGTGGGCGGGTATTACGAGAAGCCGCAGCAATTTTTGCTGATGGACAGCGTACTGAATTCAACTGGTCGTTGATTGTTGGCATGACGCACCCGCCTCCCCACCCGAGGGGGGTGCTATCCGGGGGGGTATCCGTCGGTAATTTACTGACTAAAGTACACCCATCGACAACACAAACGCAGCGCCCCGCAGAGCCGCAAAAACAGCAGCAAAGCGGAGCCGACACAGAACCAGGAGAACACCATGTTTATCGAACTGAACACCGCCTCCAGCCGCCAACTGACCGCCGATCTGACTGTTGAACAGTTCTACGCCGTGTGCGACCAACTGAACTTCAACGACAAAGAGCGCCAGAAATTCCTGCAGATGCTGGGAGTTGAAGGCAGCGCCACCACCCTGCTGTTTCAGTTCTGAAGTCAAGGCATTTCAGCACGCCCCCGTCCATGGCCGGATATCCTCAAAAATCCACACGCAAGCTTTTCAGCAGCGCAAGACGCTTTTCCAGAAAATGCCCGGCCTCCTTGTGCAACTCCGCAAGGTTCTCCTCGTCCGAAGCAAAGGTGCATCTTTCCCGCGTGGTTTCGCCTTAAAAATGCTTTTAAAAGCATATCTTGATTTTATGATCTTAAACGCATAAAATCAAAGTATTCTTGATAAAGCATATTTATAAGCAACTGACCCCGTGAAAACAACCATTGCAACCACCGGCCAGCTAGGCCCCCTCTTGAAGCGACTGCGCCGCGACAAAGGGCTTTCGCAGCAGGAGCTCGGCACCCGAATCGGCTTGTCCCAAGAGCGGATTTCCCGCATTGAAAGCCGACCGGAGTCAGTCACACTCGACCAATTGCTCACTGTCCTGATGGCACTGGATGCAACGTTTTCCGTCGAGTTGCGTACCGCAGGCACCGATGCGCCGGCAGAACCATTGCGACCACGGCGCCGCACGATGACTGAAAACAAACAATCTAAAACGCCCCCCGAACCGGAGACATGGTAGATGGCTGGGCGTTTGTCAAAGACCAGGCGGCTTGATGTCTGGATGAACGGACTGTTGGTCGGGCAATGGGCACTGCGTGCAGACGGCACGCAGCACTTTGCCTATGACGACAGTTGGTTGCAACACCCTTTAAGGCGCCCTCTGTCGCTGTCGCTACCACTTGCGTTGGGCACTACGGCTCAAAGCGCAGGAGCCGTGGCAACCTATTTTGATAACCTTCTGCCCGACAGCGCCAGCATCAGAATGCGCCTTGCAACGCGTCATGGTGCGCCATCCACAGACGCATTTGACCTGCTCGAGAAAATCGGACGCGATTGTATCGGTGCGGTTCAACTGTTGCCCCACGGCAGCCCGCAACCGGATGTGAAGCGAATCGAGGGCACCCCCCTGTCGCAGCAGCAAGTCGCAGCGCGCATCGACGCGCTAACCGCATCACCCCAGCCAGGACTGGACCAGAGCGATGAATTGCGGATCTCTCTGGCCGGTGCCCAGGAGAAAACCGCTTTATTGCGTCAGGGACAGCGATGGTATGTCCCCCACGGCGCAACGCCGACCACTCATATCATCAAGCTTCCGATGGGCTTGGTTGGTTCCATTCGGGCTGACTTCTCCACATCCGTCTACAACGAGTGGCTTTGTGCAAAGATCATGGAAGCCTACGGGCTGCCCGTTGCAAAGTGCGACATCGTGAGGTTCTGCGATCATACGGTTCTGGCTGTTGAGCGGTTTGACCGCAAGCTGATGCAGACAGGGTGGATTGCCCGTTTACCGCAGGAAGATTTTTGTCAGGTATCCGGCATTGGCCCTTCCCAAAAATATGAGGAACAGGGCGGCCCCGGCATGGACCGTATCCTGGATATTCTGCGCGGCAGCAATCAGGCTGAGCTGGATCGCTTTCGCTTCCTTAAAACCCAACTGCTTTTCTGGATGCTAGCCGCACCCGATGGACATGCCAAAAATTTCAGCATCCGACTGCTGGCCGGCGGGGGCTTTGAGTCAACGCCGCTATACGATGTGATGTCTGCCTGGCCCGTCATTGGCAAAGCGGCCCGACAGTTTCAATGGCAGAAAATCAAATTGGCCATGGCCGTTCGTTCAAAGAATGCACACTACCGGATGGCTGAGGTGCAGCGCCGTCACTGGAATGAAGTGGCACGTCGCAACTCCGTCGGAACGGATTGTGAAACGCTGATTGCGGATCTGATTGACCAGACGCCGAGGGTGGTTGCCAACGTACAGTCCCTGCTCCCGGGCGACTTTCCCGCCTCGGTGGCTGAGCCGATTTTTCAGGGACTTTTGCAGCAAGCCAAGCGACTGGGCAAAGCCTAAAACGAGTTGGCAGTGCCTCAATCGATACAACCCGAGGTGTCAAGGACGACAGCGAATGCCGCTGTACCTTCTATGCCTGATGTCTCAACACCCACTCCTCGCTTCTCCTCCACAACTCCGCAGCCAATTCGACATCGTCACCCAGACGTGAATGCCGCGCCTGCCGGCACTTGTCGTAGTAGTGACCGGACTCCGATGCAAGCGATGCGCCCGTGGCGCAAAACAAGGTTGTTGCAGCCCCCTGCTGCGGTGTGATCATGAAGCGCTTGATGATGGCATCCAGCGGCCATGGCAGTGACCGCCATACCTCGGTTCCGACCACACCGGGATGCAGCGCATACGCTGTAACACCAGACCCCTCCAGCCGTCTCGCCAGCTCTTTGACAAACAGCAGGTTTGCCATTTTGGCCACTGCATATTCGCGCAGACCGCCCACAGAGGCCGTGGGCTTTTTCAGCGCCTCAAAGTCGATAGGGCGACAGTGTCGGTGCGCTTTGCTCGACACCACCACGATACGTGCAGGCGCTGACGCCTTCAGCGTTGGCAACAGAAGTTGAGTCAGCAGAAAATGGCCGATGTGGCAGACACCGAAGGTCAACTCGAAACCCGATGTGGTAATGCCGGCAGAGCCGGCCATACCTGCGTTATTGATCAACAATTGCAGTGGCAGCTTACGCTGTAAAAAAGCATCTGCGCACGCTCTGACAGAGGTCAGATCGCCAAGATCAAGCGGCAAAATCTGAATCCCAAACAGCCTCCGTTTGAGTATCACTCACTGGCAGATCAACCGGATAGCAGCAAGATGGCGACAAAACACCCATTCGCGAGTCTTTTGTGCACCCTCACCGCCTCAGCACTCATCAGCGCTTGCGTTTCAGACAACGCAGGCCCGGGGTCGGCTGCGACATTGAAGTCGGGCGGCATGCGAACCAATGCGGCCGAGTCTGTTGCAGGCATCACCAACTGCGCACCGACCGACAAACCGGAGACAGCCCTGCAAGGCCAGGTGCCCATCACTGAGCGGTCCAACGGCCGCAGCACGCAGGGCTACAACTGCAATTTGACCCGCGTCGGACAATTTCAGGGAGAAGGGTCCACTTGGGTCAACGCCTCTGACGATACCTGCGCCTACATGGCCACCGCTTTTGCGGGCAATGCCACCAAGCGTCTGCACGGTGTTCAGGTGATTGACGTGTCTGACACGCGCAACCCGCGCTATGTCAAAAGCCTGAACTCCCCCGCCTTCAATCAGGGCACATGGGAAACACTGAAGGTGCATTCCGGACGCAAACTGCTGGCCGGCGTGTCAGTGGGTCCGATTGAACACGTTCTGTTCTTCGACATTTACGATATTTCCGGCGACTGCAAAAACCCGCGCTGGTTGAACCCGGTGGGCAACAAACTGGCATTGCCGCCCAACTTCATCGGGCACGAGGGCAACTTCAGCCCGGATGGAAGAACCTATTGGGCCACCGGCGCCAACTCAGGCAGCATCACGGCCATTGATATCAGTGACCCCACACAGCCCCGCATGCTGTTGACGACCTCTTCGCTGTATCCCAACCACGGCATGGGCTTCAGCGATGATGGCAAGCGGATGTACCTGACCAGTGCATCGCCAGCGGGCATCATCATTCTGGATATCAGCGACATTCAGGAGCGCAAGGCGCTGCCCCAAATCCGCACCATCAGCACCACCAACTGGAACGATGGCGACATCAGCCAGCATGCCATCCCGGTCAGCTATGGCGGTGTGCCGCACCTGATTGTGGTGGATGAATTTGGCACGGGTGGAACGCGTATTCTGAATATTGCAGACGAACGAAAGCCAACGATCATTTCGCATCTGCGACTGGCCATCCAATTACCTGAAAACGCGCAGCAACGACGCAATGACCTGGGCAACAACGGCTTGTTCGGCTACGAAGCGCACTATTGCACGGTCAATCAAGCAATCGATCCGACAAGACTGGCCTGCGGCTATTTTCAGTCGGGGGTGAGACTGTTTGACATCAGCAACCCGCTCAAGCCGCGCGAAATTGCCTACTACAATCCGCCGGCACAAGCCGGTAAAGCATCACAACTGCCGGGGTCTGAACATGCCGGTCCGGTAACCAGCACGGTTCCCTCCGTTTCAGACGCACGTAATCAGGCCGTCGGTGTGCCCACTAAAGTCACGCTGCAAGCAGACATGAGCACCGATTGGTGTTCGTCACCCCCGCGGTTTGTGGGCAATCAGTTGTGGGTGGTGTGTCAGGACAACGGATTCATGGTGCTTGAATACACCGGGACCGAATGATGCGCGAGGCTGGCGTAAAGTCGCACGCATCATCGCGCAGATCATGGAGTCGTCTGTTTGCAAGCGTCCTGTTTGCCGCTATCGCAGTACTGATGGCGATGGGCGGATATTTGCTGAAAGAACGGCAGATCCGCGACCAACAGGAAGCGCTGAACAACATTGACATCCCCTTCCTGCAATCCATGCGGGTGCACCACGACCAGGCCATCACCCTGGCCGCCAGCCTGCTTGAATCAAGACACCCCACAATCCGTCAACTGGCACACGAGGTGTACAACACCCAACTGCAGGAAACCGGCGTGATGCGCGGATTGCTGATTTCATGGAATGCACCGCAAACGCCGACAGGTCCTTTGTGGGAATGGATGGTGAGAGACGCGGACGAGCAGACCATCGAGTTCGTATCACGTTGCCGTAGCGGCGGAAAAATGCCCGGCATGCTCGATCAAGATGAATTCAATGCGCTGTTCACTGCCAAGGGAGAAGTCAGGGACAAACTCTTCGTCTTGCACATGATGGCGCACCACCAGGCGGCCATCGCCATGACACGGCACGCAGCGCAACATGCAAACTCATCTGCAGTACGCACGCTAGCCGCCACGATGCTGACAGCTCAACGAAAAGAATTGCTGGTACTTGGCAAACTTTGAGAGTAGGCGGGCGCCTCTCAAGACACCAAACCCATCAAACGCAGTGTCATGTCGGTTGCAGAAATGGCAGCACACCCGCTTGTGTTTTGACCCGCCCACAATGGCGTGAAGTCACCTCTACCGGCCGCTTCGGCTTTGGCCCGCAGCGGCGCAGACGCAGCCGCCGCCAACGGAAATGCGGGCGCATGGACACTCATGTAATTCAAGTCTTTCATCAGACGATTCACGATACCGCGCGCGGGCCGTCCGGTGAATATATTGGTTAGTGCCGTGTGTCGGGCACCCTCACCCTGCAAGGCGGCGCGATGCACGGCGCTGGTCTTCGCTTCGGTGCATAACAAGTAGCTGGTACCCACCTGCACGCCGGCCGCGCCCATGGACAATGCGGCTTTCACGCCGGCTGCATCGGCAATGCCACCGGCTGCAATCACGGGAATATCAACCGCCCGCAGTACCTGCGGGAGCAACGCAAAGGTGCCCACCTGCGATGTGACATCGTAGCCTGCGTCGGTATCGAGGAACAGTCCACGGTGCCCACCCGCTTCCAGCCCTTGGGCGATGATGGCATCCACACCCTGGGATTGCAGCCACAAAGCCTCCTGTACCGTGGTGGCCGACGAGATGATTTTTGCACCGGTCTGGCGAACCTGCTCCAGCAGATGCGCAGGCGGCAAGCCAAAATGGAAACTCACCACAGCGGGCCTGACAAGCTTTACAACTGCAAGCATTTCTTCGCCAAACGGTACGCGAATGGCGCCGGGGCCGATACCGTCGGGGTCAAATCCCCACTGGGCATAGTAGCTGCTGAAATGCGCTTTCCACGCAGCCGATTTGTCCGGATCAACAAGCGGTGGCTGATGACAGAAAAAGTTGAGATTGAAAGCCTGGTCGGTTGCAGCGCGAATTTTTTCACATTCGGTCAACACAGCCTGCGGTGTCAGCATGGCGCAGGGTAAGGAGCCCAGTCCCCCGGCCTTGCAGACGGCGATGGTCAGGTCGCTATCTTGAACACCAGCCATGGGGGCCTGCACGATGGGCAAGCGGATGTTGAAAAGCGGTGCGATCGACATCGTTTGTCCTATCGGGTTGAGGTTTCAAAGTGTGAGGATATCATCCGCTTTCACAACAGCACTGACCCGCCTGACGACGCATCACGCGGAGCTGCGCAGGCTGACAAGACCGGCATGTGCGCAGTGTTCATCCATGAAGCAGCAAGCGCTGCATCGGCACTCAGCCATGCTTCATGGTTTTCTGGAGCAATAACGACAGGCGTGCGCTTCTCATCACCCGGTTTGTGAAATTGATTCATCACCGGATGCATGTCCGCGTTGACGGTGAGCATCGAAAAACTGACGACCAACTCGCCGCTTGCAGGATCCGTCCAACGATCCCACAAACAGGCAATGCAGAATGGACCACCATCCTGAAGACTGATTTTCCATCGCACCGCACGACCGGATGCGTATGAAGGTTCAAAAAAATTGTCGACCGGCAGCAATGCAAACTGTCGATTTCGCCACGCGGTGCGGAAACTCGGCTTCTCCGCGGCTGTTTCACTGCGCGCATTGTAGGTATGTCGGGCAATATCAGAGCCCTTGGCCCAATGTGGTATCAACCCAAAACGCGCCAGACCGCAGGCGATGCGACCGGATTGATGACTTCTGACGATGATGGGTGCAGCGCTGCCTGGCCAGACCTGTGCGTCAAAGCCCTGCGGAAGTTCGATATTGAACTGTTGCTCAATCCAGGAGCGATTTTGGGTGGGCGTGAAATTGGTGCACATGGGCACTCGTTCCTGAAATTCAAATCGGCAGCAAAGTCGGCGCACGCTCTTGAATGATGTCTTCCATGCGAACCTGCACCGCCATTCTTGAGCGCGCATGCGTCAGAATATAAAAGCGTTCGGCCTTGACCGCTTCAATGACATCCGCTGCCACTTTCTCAGGGGGTATGCCATTTTGCACCGCCTGCACAATGCTCGCCCCGGTCTTGAGCGACACCGGATGCAGAGTAGCCGGATCGCTGCGATCAGCAGCATTTCTATGTCGCTCGGAATCGATGATGCGGGTCTTCACCCACGCCGGGCACAACACCGACACTTTCACTTTTGCCCCGCGCAAAGCAAGGTCATGGTGAAGGCCTTCCGACAGCGTTACAACACCGAATTTGCTGACGTTGTAGGCCGCCATGGCAGGCTCGGAAATCAACCCAGCCAATGAAGCTGTGTTGACAATGTGCCCCTCATCCCCTTTTCCCAGCATGGTGGGCAAGAAAGCGCGCAAAGCGTGTGTGACACCATACAGATTGATGCCCATCACCCAGTCCCAATCCTGCTGTGTGGTCTCCCACGCTGATTTTGCAACCGCAACACCTGCGTTGTTCACCAGCAGATGCACGTTTCCGAACGCTGCAAATGCCTTTTGAGCCAACGCTGCAACATCTTCAAAGCACGATACATCGGTCTTGACGCCCAGCACATCTGCGCCGTGAGCCTTCAATTCGCTGACCGTCGCAGACAAAGTGGTTTCATCGATATCGGCCAGCACCAGTTTCATGCCTTCTGCGGCGGCTGCATGTGCAATCGCCTTGCCGATACCTTCTGCTCCACCGGTGATCACGGCAACCCGGTCTTTCAAGACTTTCATGAAATCAATCTCCTCTGTGCGCATGGCCATGCGCCTTTTTTGTAGCTAATCTATCGATAGGTAAACAAATCCTGCCTGCGCTGCGACTGCAAATGTCCGCAGGTATTGAGCATGCTCAAGCTCAATCGATCAGACTGATACAACCACTGGCTGACACCGGTGTTGAGCAGGGTCCAATTGACATCAAAAATGCGGTCATCGGGAATGCCAGTCGTGCCCTGTACCGCAGCAGAGATGGCACCCGCAGACGTAAACACCCACACTGCTTCACCCGCTGTGTGAGTGAGCCCCTGCAAGGCTGTGCAACACCGCTGCTGGAACGCTCGCCACGTTTCAGAATACTCGTCATCAAACTGGCCACTGGTCCAGCGCGCCACCGCTTGAGAAAAGAGCCGCTGAAAGGTGCGCTTGGGATTGCCGGAAGCGGCCAGCATCTGCCGAAACTGCGCACGGTTTTCCCATTGGGGCTCATACCGAATCAGGATTTCTTCGTGATTGAATTCATTGAAGCCCTGCTCTACGTGCATGGGCGTGTTATGTAATCCGGCCGCTTGCAGGCAGGCGTGCGCGGTCTGGCGATGCCGTTGCGCAGGCCCGATCACCACGCGTGTGACCGTTTGATGCGTCTGCGCAATCCACTGCCCCAGTAGGGTTGATTGCACCACGCCGATGTCAGACAAGGCATCGTAATTGTCTGCACCGAAACTGGCTTGCCCGTGCCGAACAAGATGAAGCGTACCCATGCGCTGCCCAGCCCCTTACAGTCTGGATGCGTCAATCAGACGCAGGCAGCGTTTTTCGAGCATCCGGCTTATAAAGCCGAAATTCGCAAACGCCTTATTTTTGGTGTCGCCATTGAAGTAACGGAAGTAAATCTGCTGCACGATCACAGCGAGACGAAACAGTCCATAGATCAGGTAAAAATCAAAATTGTCGACCTGCCAACCTGTCTTGCTGCCGTAGTATTCAATCACCTCTTGTCGCGACATCATGCCCGGCGCATTGGTCGGTTGGCGGCGCACGCTCTGGTAATCGTCATCGTCGTCGGCCTGTACCCAATAGGCCAGAGTGTTGCCCAAGTCCATCAGCGGGTCGCCCAACGTGGCCAGTTCCCAGTCGAGTACACCGATCACTTCAACCGGATTGTCGGGGTTCAACACCACATTGTCGAAACGGAAGTCGTTGTGGATGAGGCAAGTAGCCACATCCTGCTGCGGCATCTTGTCTTTCAAGAATGCCATGACCTGCTCAAAATCGCCGACATCCGGGGTTTTTGCCTTGCGATAGCGGTCACTCCAACCCTCAATCTGCCGCACCACATAGCCACCGCCCCGCCCCAGTCCTTCGAGACCCGCTTTTCGGTAGTCCACTTGATGCAACTCGATCATGCGATCAATGACGTTGATGCACAACTGCCGCGTCTGCGACTCGGACAGGTTCAAACCGGTCGGCAGATTTTGTCGCGGAATGATGCCGCGAATCTGCTCCATCACATAAAAGTCGCAATCCATCACAGCGCGGTCTTCGCATGTGGCCAGCACGGTGGGCACATACGGGTAGACCGGCTTGACCGCTGACATGATGCGGGCTTCGCGCAGCATGTCGTGCGCCGATTTGGCGCGGTGACCAAACGGAGGTCGCCGCAAGATGAGCGAGCGCTGCGGATACTGTAGCAGGTAGGTGAGATTGGAGGCACCGCCGGGAAACTGCTGCACGGTTGGCAAGCCGATCAGGCCTTCAATATGCGTTTTCAGAAAGGTATCGATGCGCTGAATATCCAATTCCTCACCGGTGCGTACATCACCGGCTTGATCCAGCAAGGTGCTTACACCATTACCTGCATCATTGCCTGCAGTCACGATTGACCCCCACCATGTTCCAGCCCCAGACGTGCAGCCTGTTTCTTCAATTCCAGCTTGCCGATCAAACCGCGATGCACTTCATCCGGGCCATCTGCAAGGCGCAGAATACGCGAGTACGCATACAGTGCCGCCAACGGAAAATCATCAGACATACCGGCACCACCATGCATCTGCATGGCCGCATCAATGACCTCGGTTGCCATCTTGGGCGCCACCACCTTGATCTGGGAAATCTCGCTCATGGCACCCTTGGCGCCAACGGTGTCCATCATCCACGCCGCTTTCAACGTCAACAACCGCGCCTGTTCAATGTGCATCCGCGCATTGGCTATCACATCCAGATTGCCGCCCAGCCGTGCCAGCGGTTTGCCGAACGCAACCCGGGTCAGTGATCGCTTGCAAAGCAATTCGAGCGCAACTTCTGCTGCCCCGATCACCCGCATGCAATAATGGATGCGGCCCGGTCCCAAGCGGCCCTGTGCAATCTCAAACCCCCGCCCCGGCCCTGCGATAAATGCTGACAGCGGCAGACGGACATCCGTGAACGTGACCTCCCCATGACCAAAGGGCTCATCGTAAGCACCGAACACGGGCAGCATGCGCTCGATGCGCACACCCGGTGTATCC
>SXZD01000066.1 GCA_005788065.1 Burkholderiales bacterium | reverse complement strand
TTGAACTCGGCACTGAATACGCGACGCGTGCGCCGCCCGGATGATTTGCTCATGTTGGTCTCCTGCCACGGCTCCTTTGCCATGGCGCAAAACCCCAATAATGCACTTATCCGACCTGTTCAGTTTTGCCGAGCCACTTCTTTCAACAAATGCAGCGTAGTTGATACTGGCTTCTTCCCCAGACTTGGGGGGTGATCGCATTAAATTCGTCAGTTCTTGAACTGCTGTTTCCAGTCCTTTGTGAACCACACATACGATCGGATCATCTTTGGCCGTTTGTGTCGATTTAAAAAATGCAGGTGTGTAATTCGTCAGTTCAATATCTGGAATGGAGGGGTTGAGCTGAGCACTGGATATGTGGATGTTATGACTTGGCATGATCGGAGTCCTTTTTCATGAGTGACTCCGAATGCTGCTTTGGTTCCGATGTTTAGCGCCTTTTGGGCTGTTTTTGAGGTTGGTTGCGGATGGTTACGCAGTTTGATGTTACGCTGGGGTGCAGTATGACCGGCTCTGGTGTTTGTTCGGTTGGCTTATTTCAGCGGTAATGATGATTATTCAATACGTCATGCACCACATGCAAAACCTCCGCGGAAAACGGCATGGACATATGCGGAGTCTGAATTTCGACGTGCGTGACATTGTCCGAGAAACGGTCGATGCAGGCCTCCCAGTGCACGATGGAATCGCGTTTGCAGTAAAGCGCTGTGACCGGGGTGACAAGCGGCTTACGGTAGCGTGACAGCACGGTATTGGCTGCGCGTTCCATGTCAAATCCTCGCTTTTCAAACAGACGCTTGAATGCGGTGAATTTTGGACCCCCTACGACGGGGCTGCCCAAGGTAATGATCTGGCTGACGCTGTCGGGTTGTTCGCGCGCGCATTCGCGTGCCATGGTACCGCCAAGGCTCCAACCGATGAGACTGACGGGTTGGCCTGCTTTCTGGACAATGCGATCGATGTCGGCCTGCACGAGCGGTAGCGAGCCTTTCATGTCGCCGTTGTTGGTACCCAGCGACCAATCGTGCAGGGCGAACCCCAGACGGGTGAGATAGCGCCTGATAAGCCCCATGGCGCGCACATGCATGCCGTAACCGGGCAGCAGCAAAACCGGTTGCTGAGCGCCTACGGTCTGGGTGGGTAGGTTCATCCATTCAATGGCGGTTTTACCAAGCACGATAGGTAGTGTGAGCTCACCCAGCAGGTAATGCAGAGGCGGGGGCGTTTGCAGATTGGGGTAACGTTGATGAAATTCTGACGGGTTCATGCGTCGGCCAGCCGTGGAGTTCATGTTCGATGGGTATCGATTATGGCCGGATTTCGGGTAAAAATCCGCTACTCCGTTTTGCATCTGCGCTGGGTGGGCGCACATGCAGACTCAGGCTGCGGCGGCAAGACCATTGCTTTGAGCCCGGTGAGGGCGGGTGATCTGCCAGGCTGAGGCATGAGGCTTTGACTCTGGTCTGGCGCAGCCTCGCCTGGCTTGATTCCGCAGGGGCCGATTAACGCAGGTTGCCGCGGGCAAAGGCACCATAAATGCCTTCTTTTTCCATGGCTTCGAACAGGCCGCCGGATGCCTTGTTCTTGTAGTTGCCCAGCATGCTGGTGATCATGGGCAGGGTGGTCATGATGGGAATGCCTGCACCCTTCAGCAAGTCGCGGCAATTTTCCGCTGCGATTTTGGTGCAGGCAGCAGAAATGTCGAGCAGGGCAACCACTTCAAAACCTTCGTCGCGCGCCGACAGAGCCGGCGGCACCAGACACACGTCGGTTGTCAGACCTGCCATGATGATCTTGCGTTTGCCGGTGGCACGTACCGCGTTGGCGAAGGCAGGGTCGTCCCATGCATTGATGACACCCGTGCGCTTGATGCGGGCTGCGTATTCTTTGGGCAGGATGGTTTCAAATTCGGGCAACAGAGGACCTTGCGCTTCGTTTTCGAGGCTGGTGGTCAGCACGATGGGCAGGTTGGCGCTTTTGGAAAAGCGTGCCAGCAGGCGAACCCACATCTTCAGGTCGTTGCGTTCCTGTTCGGTGGAGAGTTCACCCGCCCAACCGATGGTGCCCACTTGATGGTCGACCAGTACCACAGCGGTGTTGTCGAGCTTGAAGGTACGGTGGTCGATGCGGTTGCCTCTCGGGCCGCGTGCCGGTGCATTGCTGCCAGCGCCGGCTGAAGGCGATGCATTGGCAATACCTGTGGTGGCCAGTGTGGCGGCTGCGCCGACGCTGGCAAGGGTGAGACTGTCAGAGAGGAATTGGCGGCGGGGTGTTGTGCTCATGTATGTGCTTCTTTCTTTCATCGGTTGAGATTGCACGGTGGTTTGGTTCTGACGCGTGCTTTCGTGTTGGGGCAATACGGTTTCAGCTTGATATCAGCGCAGATTGCCGCGGCCGAAGGCTTCGTAGACACCCTCTGCGCCCATGGCTTCGAAGAAGCCTGCTGCTGCAGGCTTTGTGTAGTCCCCCAACAGGTTGGTGATGGTGGGGGTAACCGTCATGATCTCTGCACCGGCTTTTTCCAGTAGTTTGCGGCTGTTCTCACCAGCCTGTTTGGTGCAGGCTGCCGAGATGTCGAGCAGGGCGATGACATTGAAACCTTCGGTGATGGCTGAAATGACCGGTGGTACGAGGCACACATCGGTTGTGAGACCGCCCATCAGCAGATTTTTTTTGCCGGTGTCGCGCACGGCCTGAGCGAAGGCCGGATCGTTCCATGCATTGATGACACCGGTACGGCGGATCCGTTTTGCATAGGCATCCGGTGCAAGCGATTCCAGTTATGGGCCCTGTGCCTGATCCTCCATGCTGCTCGTCAGAACGACGGGCATTCCACCTTTGACGGCAAATCGGGTGATGACACGCAGCCACATACGCAACTGTTCGCGCTCTGCGTCGCCGGACAGCTCGCCGGCCCAGCCGATGGTGCCGACCTGATGGTCGACCAGAATAAGCGCGGTGTTTTCAACACAGTAAAACTGGTGTGAAGAATGGTTGACGACATGTGCTTGGACCTCATGTTGGTTGGCACACATGCACAGAGAGATAGGCATGTATGCGATTAAAAAAACTGGATGAACTGCACGGCGTGGCATCTCAACAGCTTCACGCGGATGGGTAAATCACCCGGTGGGGTGTTATGGAGTCCGGGCTTACGTTGAATCTTTGATACATCCACCTCACTGAGTGACGATTCTTGGTGAAAAGTTCAATCCATGATGACTGGTCGCACATGCAGCGGGGTAACCCGAACTGGTTATGGTGATGCTCGTTGGGGAGGTCGACTATCGAGTGAGTCGGACTCGGATCGGTGTTCATGTTTACTGCACAGGGATGTGGGTAATTTTCACCACGTACGGAACTTTATGTGGCCCGATGTCCACTTAACTACACAGGCGATGGTTTTGTGCTTGCGGCTTGTCCTGCAAATTTGAAAAAGAGGCTACACGTGACAATCTCTGCGATCTCGGTCGGCAATATCGGATTGGCCAGTTCGGTGGTGCTTGCGCCTGCGGGCGCCAAAGACAAGAAAACCCAATCTGCGACGCCCGTCCAGATGGCTGACTCATTTCGATATGCGGGCAGTTCCATAGGGCGGCCTGACATTCAGCGTGCGATGTATTTGGGTAACAGCGATCGCAATATCAAAAGACGGTGGCTGCGCGAGGCCATGCGTGAAAATTCCCTGCAAAAAGCGCTTCAGATGGAGCGCGCGGCACGCCAGTCAGCTACCCAGGCGCAGCCGATGTCGTCGACATCCCGTACACAGCCTGCCGTCATCGGGCGCATGGTCGACCAGTATGCGAAGGCGTGCGAGCACTATCTGTTGTATCTCACCGGCTCGGCACCCAGACCTGCACCGCACGACCTCGCATTCAGTCCCTTTCAGTATTCAAGACGGATCACGGCTGAGCGTCTGTTGCGTGAGTTTTACGGGGTCAGTAATGCGGATCTACCATCTGCCATTGCCGATATCCTCGGGTCCATGGACCAGGGGCGGCAGGGGAGTGGCGGCAATGGTGGAGGCAATGGTGGCGGCAGTGGTGGCGGCAGTGGTGGCAACTTTGCTCATCAGGGAAAAGACGATCCGGCGCTGCGGGGTATTGACGGGTCGCAGGGTTCTGCAACCGGAGTTTCAGTCCAGATTGAGGAAAAAACTTCTGACCGGCTACGGCAGTACCTTGTGCTGGAGATGGCACGCGACGATCCCTCTTTATCGCTAGAGCAGCAGCAATTCATCAGTCAGCGCCAACAGGATCTATATGCTGATTCATCCTTGGTCATTGATGCTGCGCAGGAACTCGCACTGCTTGCCCTGCGTGAGACGGGAAGCATTCCAAACGAATTCAAATCAAATCTGCCATCTGCCAATTCAGTCCGCGACCCGTTGCGAAAGCCACCTCAGGGGTTTAACGAGCGGTTCCGTTCAATCGTCGATCACTATCCGCCGAGTCGGGTCATTGAGGGTATCCGCATGTTGACCCGGTCCATCGATACGCTGGGCATGGCGCGCGGCTTCCATCTGCGGGGAGAGGCCTTGGGAAGTTGTCTGCGCATGATGCGCGACCTCAGTGTTATCAGTCTTGTCATGGATAAAACCAGTCAGCTCAAGCACGATTTGCTGCTGAAAAATTTTGCAGAAAAATTTCCGCGTGAGGCTGATGTGTGGCAGGCCATTTGTGCTCTCACAGAAAGTACGAGATCCATCACAGCACTGACGGATGTCATTACACCCTGTCGGTTCACTCCGGTCAATGAGCTTTTCTTCATGCAGAGAATTGCCGGCATTCTCCGGGACTTACCGATTGCAGTCTGGACTGACCCGAACGGCCGGATTGAGGTGGTGGGGCAGTTGAGCCAGCACTGCGCCGCCTTGAGTAACCGGGCGTAAAGAAGGGCAATCCGTCAAGGAACAGGGTAGTACATACAGGCAGAGAATCATCGTGACCATTCCACCATTCATCAACCGGTTTGCGCAGGCTGCCTCTGAGAAATCCGAGGTTGTTGCGGCATCCATGGTGTTTCTGGTTGTGGCCATGATGGTCATACCGATGCCGCCAGGCCTTCTGGACTTTTTCATCGCCTTCAACATTACGCTGTCCGGTCTTCTGGTCATCATCGCCATCATGTTGCCCGCACCGCTGGCGTTTTCTTCATTCCCGGCTGTTCTGCTTATTTCAACACTGTTCCGGCTATCCATCAGTGTATCAACGACGCGGCTGATCCTGCTCGATGGTTATTCCGGACATATCGTGGAGTCTTTCGGTGAGTTTGTCATTGGCGGCAACGTGGCGGTGGGTATCATTATTTTTCTCATCATCGCTGTCGTTAACTTCATTGTCGTCACAAAAGGTTCCGAACGAGTGGCAGAGGTGGCCGCCCGGTTTTCGCTGGACGGCATGCCGGGCAAGCAGATGTCTATCGATTCAGACCTTCGGGCCGGAGCAATCGATCAGAGTGAGGCCAAGCAGCGTCGTGCACGTTTAGAGCGGGAGAGTCAGCTGTTTGGTGCAATGGACGGTGCCATCAAGTTTGTCAAGGGAGACGCCATCGCGGGCTTCATCATTGTGTTCATCAACCTGCTTGGCGGGCTTGCGTTGGGGATTGTGCAAAAGGGCATGGACTTGTCCACGGCCATTCACCGGTATTCGCTTCTGTCCGTGGGTGATGGCCTGGTTGCATTGATTCCGTCACTGCTTGTTTCGATCGCCGCCGGCATGATCGTCACCCGCGTTTCGCAGTCCGACAACAAAGCCAGCAGCGTAGCGGCGGATATGGCGCGCGAGGTAGCCGGCAACCCCAAAGCCATGCTCATGGCCATGTTTTTTGCGCTGGCATTCTCGCTGATACCCGGTATGCCGAAGCCGGTCTTTCTGGGTCTGGCTATCAGCCTTGCGCTACCGTGGTTGCTGTTACGAGGGCGGTTAAAAGCCACTGCCGACGCTGAAAATGCCGCATCTGCTGAAATACCGGTCGCCCTGCGAAACTTTGCAGAGCCGGTTGAAGACCGGCATGAATTGGCGCCCATCGTACCCATGATGGTCGAAGTTCATTCCCACTTAAGCGAAGAGGACGTGCAACGTCTGCAGAATGTCGTCAAAACAGCACGTAACCGGCTTTTTGATGTGTACGGCATTTCGTGTCCAGCGGTCCGCTTTGTCCGAACCCTATTGAAATCCGGTGATGCCATACGCGTCTCTCTGATGGAAGTTCCCCGGTTGAGTATTGTTTTTCCAGGGTCACTGTTCATCGTATGTTCGCGGCATTCCGAACTTACGTCGGTCGGTGTTGAAGTCATTACACTGAATGATCGCTACAGGGGGGCCTCACTGTCATGCGTCTCGGCCAATGACGCAAGCAGGCTTGCTTCCCTGGGTTTCAAACTTGAGCCGTATGAGAGTTATCTGGTTGAAATATTGATTGACCTTTTTCTATCCGAGATCAAGACACTTTTTTCACCACAGGAGCTTGTTAATTGGTTGGCTCAGCAAGAGCAGCGGAGTCCGGACATGGTCAAGGATCTTCAACGCGTATTACCCAACGCCCGAATACACGAGGTGCTTGTCCGTTTGCTTGGCGAGCGTGTTTCGATCCGCAACTTTGACACCATTGCCAGTACCCTGATTGACTGGGCCGCGCGCGAGCGCGATCTTGTGATTCTCAGTGAGCATGTGCGTATCGCGTTAGGCGCCCAGATCTGTCACGCCCATGCACAGGACGGGGTTCTGCACGGGTTTGTCGTCAGCCCAGAGCTGGAAAACGTCATTCGTCAGACACTCCGGCAGACCGCCACAGGCTCATATCTGGATATTGATGATGAACGTCGCAATCAGCTCATCCAGATGATTTACGAGAAGGTTCCTTACTATCTGGAAAACGGCTGTACACCTGTTCTTTTCACGCCGGGCGACTGCCGTCGTTACATGCGTCGGGTCTATGACCAGAGTATCACCTGGCTACAGGTCATCTCTTTCTCTGAAGTGCCGCCGCATGTGCAGGTCAATGTGACCGGCGAGTTGACGGAGGCTTGATCTTCATGAGCCGCATTTGCATCTTCAATGGCCTGCATGACGGAACGGAGGTTACGCTTCCCGTCGGGCAGACCATTGCTGGGTCCGGTTCCGCAAGCAATCTCATTTTGCTTGATGATGGCATTCCCGATCACTTGTTGACGGTGTTACGAGACGATGATGGCCGCGTTGTGTTGCAGTGGCTTGCGCCAGACGCACAGGTATTTGATGCCGCAGGACATTTGCTTGCTGTCACCGCTCCATACGATCTGTCTGCTGCCTCTTCCGGCGGTGGTCAACCGTTCTGGCAGATTCGCATCGCCGGTATTGCAGTTGCAGTGTATTGCGATCCACCAGCCGCCGCAGCCGCCTCGTCTTCCGGGGCCATGCCAACAGGCGCAGTTGCGTCTGTTGCATCCGGAGATGGTCTGTACATCCCGGCATTTTTGGCACAGCGGCCTTTTCTGAAAACGCTCTGGTTGCGTGTGGCAGGCAGTGCGGTTTTCTCCACTCCACGCCGTCGATATGGTTTGGCTGCATGCGCGGCCTTTCTGCTTGTCGCTTTCTTTTATGCCGCCGTAAAGTCTGCCATGCCGGTCCGCGATCGTGATGTACAGGCGCAGAACCTTCCGCTGTTCGATACTCTGCGGATGACGCAGACTTTATCCCTTGGTCACCAGCCTCCAGCCATGGCACGAGAAGGCCTGTTTGACCATTTTGACCTGTTGGACGATAAGTCCTTGCAAAAAGAAGCTGCCTCGGAGGGCGTGACCCAAGCGGCCGGACGTGACTTTGCCGATTCGCGTGGACTTAAACTGAGCGCCGACCTGACAACCGGTCTTACATTACGGCGTGGTGATGCCATGACCGATCAGGTATTGGCATTCTTTCAGGAAAGGGCACAGCAATCACCCTGGATTTCAAGGATGGTTTTCAACACGCAAGGCTCCAGGATCATCGCCAGAGGGGTGTTGAGCGAAAGTGAGCGTCTCGATTTTGAGCGTCTTTTGTCTGTTGCTGTCCGGGAGTATGGTCAGCAGGTTTCCTTTCGCGTGGCAATCGATCCGTTGGAGTCACCGGTGCAATTACAGGTCAAGCAGGTTGTGGGTGGTTCGACACCGGTAGCCATTCTTGAGGATGGATCGCGTCTCACCCCCGGCAGCTATTACGAAGGTCGCCTGGTCGAAAGCATTACGGTCGAACGCATTGTTCTGCGGGGCAAAGACCGCCTTGAGATCCCCATCTGAGGCCTACACCATGCAAGCCGGAGTCTTTAAAGCCATTGCGAACAGTCAGTTGGTGCAACGCCGTGGGCAGGTCATGCAAACGCAGGGTAATCTGATTACAGCGACCTTGCCGCGCGCCAGTTTGGGTGAGTTGTGCTTGGTCAATCCGGATTCGCGCGGGCACGGAGGCCAGCACGGACGTCTGGCAGAAGTGGTGGGCTTTTCCCAGACCAGTGTCCAGTTGGCCTGTCTTGAGGCATCGGCAGGTGTTGGTGTCGGGTCTGCGGTAACAGCCCTTGGCTGCCGTCATCAGATCTCAGTCTCACAATTGCGCGGCGGCGACGTACTGGACGGATTTGGTCGCCGGCTTGCCGCTAGCTCATCTGCAACTGGCGACGCTTTCTGTTTGAATGGCGAAGGGTATGACGTCATCCGTGATGCGCCTTCTGCGCTGGACAGGCCTCCCATTCACAAGGTGTTATCTACCGGGGTACGTGTCCTTGACTGCATGACCACACTGGGGGTTGGGCAAAGGGTCGGCTTTTTTGCGGGACCGGGTTGTGGCAAGAGTACCTTGCTTGCCCAGATTGCGAGGGGCTGTGAGGCAGATCACCTCGTCTTGGCCCTGGTAGGTGAGCGTGGTCGCGAACTGCGGGAATGGATTGACCGCGAGTTTGATGATCGAACCCGTTCCCGTTGCGTGTTTGTGTGCGCCACATCTGACAGGACTGCGATTGAGCGGGTGCGCGCATCTTTTACTGCCACCGCCATTGCGGAGGGTTTTCGGGATCAGGGTAAATCTGTTGTGCTCATGATCGATTCCCTGACTCGCCTGGCCCGTGCGCAGCGCGAAATCGGATTGGCGGCTGGAGAGCCGCTTGCAAGGGGGGGGTTCACACCTTCGGTATATGCACTGTTGCCCACTTTGATAGAGCGGGCCGGATGCTACCTGCACGGAGATATCACCGGACTGTACACCGTGCTGCTCGAAGGTGAGCAGATATCAGACGATCCGATTGCCAGTGAGGCGAAATCGCTGCTGGATGGCCATATCGTGTTGCGTGGCGCATTGGCCCAGCGTGGTCAGTATCCGGCCGTCAGCGTTCCTGAAAGTCTGTCGCGGGTGATGTCACACCTGGTGGACAAGTCCCAGATCAAGGTAACACAGGAGATCAGGTCAATGTATGCCAGTGCCGAATCGGTCGACCTTTTGCTCAAGCTCAACGAATACAAGACCGGTTCGGATCCGCAGATCGACAGGGCGTTGACATGCATGCCAAAAATCGAAGCCTTATTCCGTCAGCCAACCGATGAGCTGACAGCCATGGCAGATGCGGTATCGCGTCTGCATAAAGTGGTGCAGCCATGAACTCCAATCGCGACACTCAGCGACTGATCAAGCGTGTTCTGTCTGTGATGTCTAGCCGTACCGGGCGTGAACGCGCCAATGTGACCCGTCTGGAGGATGCCCTGCAAAAGGCTGAACAGCAACATCAGAAAAGTCAGCAGGCGTTGATGGATGAAAATGACCGATACCGCAGCGGACGAGTGGAGCTTAGCGAAAAGTTGCGGATGCAAACCCGAACCGTGTCGGACCTGAATCGTTATCAGCGCGAACTGGCCGGTTTGAATGCCGCCATCGGTCAGGCTGAAGAGAGTGTGCGCAGCGCCGCGACTGCTGAGGTGAGCGCCCATGAGCATCTGCAAGGTGGTCGTCGAGGCCTGCGTCAGGCATTGTTGCGCGAAGAGAAATGGCGTATTGCCTCTCGGTCGATATCGCAGGGGGTTCATCATGAGAACGGATAAGAACAAGGAAATGACCGACAGTGCGATTGCAAAACTCGATGCCGCCAAGCGTGCTGGCAATCGCCGCGTGACTGAGCTTCGGTTGCAAGAGCACCTTGCTCATGCGGGATCAGCCTCAGCGACGGTACGTTCTTCGTCGTCTGCTGTTTCTGCGCCAAAGCCGGCGGAGAGCTCAGACGTCGACATGTTTGAATCTCTGCTCCAGCCTCGGTCCAAACCGCACGCCAAAAGTGCCAGTCGTCGTGTGGGCAAACGCAGCGCGGATGACAGGGATGAAAAAAGTTGCGATAGCAAAGCTGCCATCAGCCCTGAGGCCGCCAGTGAACGACAGTCGCCTGCTGGGGAGCCCATGCCACCTCAGGTTTCGGGCACATTGCCGCAGACAGGTATCTTGCAGACACGGCAACCTGATTTGCAGGAGGTGGTCAGCAATGCCGACGCTTTAAACGGCGGGGGACGCGAGGTGCCTGATGGCAATTCTGGTCTTACAGACTCTGCAGGAAGTGGGGTTTTTTCCAGGCGTGCGACATCCGGTGAAGACTTCAAAACGCTTTTATCTAAAGATATCGAAGAACGGGCACTTCTGCATGCGCCTGAACAGGGCCTTTTGCCAGTCGTCGACTCTTCGTTTCCAGATTCCACGACCGCTGATTCGTGGTCCGATATTGCTGGCTCCGGTATGTCAGACCTTCTGTTCCGTGCGCACGGACAGAAGCCACAACCAGAGAATATGAAAGACGATCATGGCGATGGTGGTCAGTCTGGTTTGACCGGTGGACACGGTATCAATTCAAATTCAGTTGCAGGACAACAGGTCTCTGATATCCCTGACTCTTTCGAATTGATGCTCAACTCTCCCGTGATGGGCGAGGTGCGACTGCTGGCCACGCGGATACCGACCGGATGGCGGGTGCAACTGCGGCTGGCCGAGTTTGCGAAAGCGCAGTGGCTGCGGGAGCGTCATGGTTTTGTTCAAAGGGGGCTGAGTCGCAATCTCGGTGCCGATGTTGAGTTGCAGATCGTAGATTAATGGGCGTCTGCAATATGGAAATTGACATTGAAGCCGCGCCCCGCCTGATGGATCAGCCGGCTCCTCTCAGGCCTGCTGATCTTTCCTGTATACCTGCGTTCTCCGGGTTGCCGGTAGAACGTTTACGCCCGCGTTGGAGATGCTGCAGCGCGCGGGGGGTTGCGATCAGTATCGACTGGCAGGTTGGCTTGTCGCCGGCAGATCTGGGTGAATCACCGCTCGATGCAACTGTGGCTCTGCCATTGATGGCGCAATCTGCGGACGATGGGCTTTACGTTGAAGCCCACGGCGCCGGCTCAAGCTCAGCCGCATGTGTCTATCTGGTGTTGCCAACAATTGGAACACACCCGCAGCAGCGTTTTGATTGGCGGCATGCACTACAGACGATGCAAAGCGATCTGCGCAACGAGCCCACTGCGCAATCTGCTTACACCGCGCTTTTGACTCGATTGCTATCGCCTTTCATTCCTGTACCTGAGCTTGCCTGGCAACAGATGCGCTGGTGCGATGCGGATGAACTTCGAACCCTGCTTGTTGCACAGCGCTGTGCACGCATGTTGCTGCATACCGCAAACAGTATCGGGGCTGACCTGACACTCTATTGTCCGGTCGCGTGTGCGGAAACCCTGATTGAATCGTGGCAATCAGAGCCTGCCTTCAAACGCCGTCTGGCCAATACGCTGGCGTGGTTGCCGGCAGTGGATTTGAGGCTTTTGCTGCCATGCGCCCACATGAGCGCTCAGGACTTTCATCGGATACGTAACGGTTATGTCATACGGCTTGCCATGGTGAGCCGTGAGGGGGAGGGGCTTGCAGTGCCCGGTTTCGCCATGGGTGGCGATGCGGGAGGGCAGTCGGGCTGGTGTCCCATGGCGTGGAACATATCTGTTTGCTGGGAGGAGGCAGACTCCTCGGATCAATTTCTTTTCAGATGGAGTCAACCCGTGCACGACATGGATGATTTGCGACCGTTCGTGGAGAAGGTCGGACAGGCTGGACAGGCTGTCGGCTTTCCGACAGCCCGAACGCCTGTTGACCTGCCTGGACCTGATGACCGTGTTGCCCTTGTACTGGAGTGTGTACTCGGTACCCAATCCTACCGGCTTGAAGACCTCTTGCAGATCAGGCCCGGGGAACTGCTTTCATTTACCGGTTGGCAGTGGCCTGTGGTAACACTGCGTCTGTCCGGTAAAACGCTGGGTGTCGGTGAATTGGTTTTGTGTGGCGATGAGTTGGCTGTGCAAGTGACCCAATGGCATCCCTCGGAGACTGATGATGAACAGTCTGTTTGATCCGGTCTCCCTTGCCGTCACGTTGGCCATGTTGGCCCTGTTTCCTTTACTGGTAGTAACCTGTACTGCTTTTCTGAAAATCTCCTGTGTGTTGTTGATGGTGCGCACTAGCATCGGGGTGCAGCAGGTGCCCGCCAATCTGGTGGTATATGGAATTGCGACAGTCATCACCTTGACCATCATGTCCCCCGTGATTTCGTCTGCAGCCGTACAACTGAGGGCGGGTGGGCAGTGGCCTGCAAACTCCAATCAGTTGGTCGACCGTATGCCACAGGCCATGGAGCCATTGAAAGCATTCATGTTAAGCAATCTCGATCCGGTGCATCACGACAAGATGTTGCAGATCTCGCAGAAATTCCAGACGCGTTATGGCGGTGTGCCTGCTACCGAACGCGACTTGGCTGTCGTGATGCCGGCGTTTGTTGTGTCAGAGTTGTCAGCCGCATTTCGCATGGGACTGACGCTGTTTTTGCCGTTCGTGGTCATTGATCTGGTAGTGTCGTGCGTGTTGATGGCGCTGGGCATGATGATGGTATCGCCGCAGACCATCACCATGCCCTTGAAGGTCATCCTGTTTGTGGCCGTCGACGGTTGGTCGAGATTGCTCGAAGGTTTGATGCTCAGCTATTTGCCCACCTGAGGCCACTGATGAATATGCGAATCAAGCGGCACATCACATGACAACCGCCTATCTCATCCAGAAAGCCCTCCTGCTTTCGTTGATTATCGCTGCCCCATTGGTGGGGGCAACGGTGATCATCGGTTTGATCATCAGTCTGGTTCAGGCCGTCATGCAATTGCAGGAACAGTCCCTGCCCTTTGGTCTGAAGTTGATTGCCACCGTGGGGTTGCTGGTTTCATTGGGTCCCTGGATGTCAGGCGAACTGATGGTGTTTCTTTCGCAAATACTGGACCAACTTGCATGGAATGGAGGAGGGCGGTGAAGAACCAGGGTTTGGCCCTGTACGCAGACCTCATCAATGACGGGGTCTGGAGCATGCTGCTATTCATGCCCAGAACCCTGATCATCATGCAGTTCTGGCCGCTGTTTGCCGATACACTGACCACCCAGTTCCTGCGTTCCTCAGTCGCGATCGGGCTTGTCATCTTGCCGGCGAGTTACCTGCTCTACAAGCCGGATCTTGTTTCATTGTCGGCTGTGGGCATATTGCCCTATCTGGCCGGCGAGGTCGTGATTGGCCTTACGCTCGGGCTCATGCTGAGTTTGCCGTATCGGGCGGTGCAAGCCTGGGGCGCATTGATTGATGTCGTGCGGGGCGCCACATTTGCCTCCATCATCAATCCTGGCACCCAGACCGATGAACTCATTCTCGAGCGTGCGGCGGGTTTCTGTTTTTCCTTGTGGTTCATCTCCACGCCGGCACTGACCGCGGCCCTGCAGTTGCTGTTTGACAGTTATCTCAAATGGCCGCCATCGATTGATGCAACACGGGCCAGTTGGGAGACCATGGCGCAACTGTCTTCCCTGATGGGCGAGCATCTGCAATGGGGTATCCGGCTGCTTATGCCGGTATTTTGCGCGATTGTACTGGTTGAGATGTCGCTCTACATCATTTCGGCCTTCATTCCCAATATTCAGGTCTATTCAATCGATAGCGCCCTGAAAACCGTCATTTGCATGGGGGTTCTGTATATGACCTCGCTGCTGATGCCTCAGGTGTGGATCGACTTTTTTGAAGATATCCAGCAGATTCCACATGACCGCCTGCGCTGGGATCCGCCATGAGCGGAGAAAAGACTCATGCCCCCACACCCAAAAAGCTCAAGGACGCGCGTGACAAAGGACAGGTTGCACAGAGCAAGGAAATTCCGGTTCTTGCCAAGCTGTTGGCATTTTTCCCTGCTTTTTTGCTTGCATTTCCATTGATCTGGTCGCACGTGCAGGACTTGATGGACACATTGCTGTTGCTGTCGGTAAGACAGCAGGGGCGTCTGTGGTTTGCCCTGTCGCATGATGCGTTGCGCCTGTGTCTGATACTTGTGGTGTCTTTCTGTGGCCTGATCAGTCTGGCCAGCCTTGCAGCCTGTTTCGCACAGGTCGGTATCCTGTTTGCGCCGGAGGCTGCAAAACCGTCGTTTGCAAAGCTCAATGCCATTCAGAACGTGGCACAGATGTTTTCCCTGCAAAGTTTACTGACGTTTTTTCTGTCGGTACTGAAAGTTGCCCTGTATGGCTGGATGACGGTTCATTTTCTGAGTGGCATACAGGACGACATTTTGAAGGTGGGTCTGCTGGAGTTGGAGGAGGGCAGACGTCTGCTGTTTCATCATCTATCTGTTTTTCTGATGTGGTCATTTGGCCTCTTGCTGACTTTTGCTGCGGGCGACTGGGCACTGAGCCGATTTTTTCACCGCCGCAAACTGCGTATGAGTCATCAGGACATGGTGGATGAGTACAAAAACATGGAAGGCGACCCGCACGTAAAAGGGCAGCGAAAGCAGTTGCACCGCAGTCTGCTGGAAGGCAGCCTGAACAAGGTCAGGCAGGCCAAGGTTGTCGTCAACAATCCGACCCATATCTCCGTGGCGCTTGACTATGAGCCCGGTGTGCACGACTTGCCGCTGATCCTCGTGATGGACAGCGATGAAGGGGCCATGCTGATACGTCAGGAGGCGCTCTTGCATGGCATTCCCATGATCACCAACCGCGAACTGGCGCGAGGCCTTTTTGCGGATGGACAGGAGGGGCAATACATTCCTTCACGGCATGTGGCAATGGCTGCAGAGGTCTTCAGGCAATTGATGGAGGCCTTTGAGGCGATCGGAGATTCTGAAGAGAACACCGATGCGGAGGCACCGGCTTCGTCTGCCCCATCCGAGCCTCCCCACAAGGGCGAACCCGAAGATTGAACTTTCCCCCCCGGTTCTGCCACTCAATGACATAACAGTCTTGAAAATGTAAATCAGGGGGCGTCATGGAAGTGTCATCAATAGGGGCAGGAGGGCTTTCCCGTATGTCCGGTGCTGCCGGGTTTGCCGGCGGTCACGGGCTGTCCAATGCAAACGAGGTGCGTGCTTACATGGCACCGTCGGGTAGCGCCGGTTCCGGTGGGTCGCATATCGCTGGCGTCTCGGCCGCCTCGCCGTCTGATGTCAGTCACTTCCAGCGTCTTTTGGGTCGCCAGCCTGTTCAGGGCACTGCGCCTGTTTCCTCCATCGCCAACTCCGCCCCTGCTGACATGCTGGCCCAAGGCATCCGCGAAGCAGCCAATTCCTACAACAATCGCTTTGAGGCGCTCAAGCAGGGTTTACAGCGCGTAGAGAAACAGCAAAGCATTGCCAGTCTGCTTGAGTACCAGTTGGAGTCTGCCAAGATGGGTGTCGAAATGGAGATGACCGGCAAGATTGTCAGCAAGGTTGTGCAGGACGTTGAACAATTGACCAAGCAACAGGGTTGAGGTGGCCACATGGATCGCCTGTTCCCTTTCTTGCGCCATGCATGCCTTGTAGTGCTTATTCTGCTGTCCGCCTGCTCGCCCCGGCTTGACCTGTATTCGGGGTTGACCGAGAGCGATGCCAACGAAATTCTGTCTGCGCTGATTTCAGCCGGTATACCCGCTGACAAGATTGCGCAAAAAGAAGGATTCTCCATTCAGGTTCCGTCGCCCCGCTCAGCCGACGCTTTCAGCACCCTGACCGCTCAGGGTCTGCCGCGTACCAAGCAAAACGGCATGGGGCAGGTATTTAAAAAAGAAGGTCTCATTTCCAGTCCGATGGAAGAGCGGGTGCGCTACCTGTATGCGTTGTCGCAAGAGCTTGAGCGCACCCTGAGCAGCATGGATGGTGTGGTGGTGGCGCGGGTACACATTGTGCTGCCAGAACGGCTGACGCCCGGTGAGCCCATCGTCCCTTCATCGGCTGCCGTGTTTATCAAGCATCAGGCGGACGTCAATTTTTCCTTGCACACAGGCAAGGTTCGCAGTCTTGTTTTCAACAGCATTCCAGGTCTTTCCGGTGATGCATTTGAAAAGGTGACCATCGTGGCCATGCCCGCAGCCCTGACGCAGGCACCGGCCGCCTCTGTCAGTGTTCTCGGCCCCCTGCAATACGAGACGCAGCACCAAACTTTGTTGCTGTCATATGTTGTCGGCATCGTTCTACTGTGGGCTGCCACTATCGGCGCGGTCTTCTATCTGGTTCGCAGACGCTATCGTGTTGTCAGCACGCAAGTTGACGGACCTGGCCCTGATGCCAAATCGGTGGCCGCCAAGTCAGAGACAGCCACTTCAGGGACAACCAACTCGGCTGCGGTTGACTCGCCAGCCGTCAGTGCTGCAACAGTCAGATCGGCGGCGGCAGCATGAATACCTTATTGAACCCGTCTGCAGACGATTGCGATTCATCTTCAGCAATCACTTTCTGGCATTTGCGCGATGATCTGCATGCACTCGCGTGGTTGCGTCTTGGCACGGCATGGGCCAATGCCGGGCGTCCCGGTTTGCCGCCGTTGAATCCGTTCCGTATCTGGGGGTTGCGGGTCAGTGAAGTGGCCGATCTGTTGTTGCCCTTGCGACTTTTGCCGCATGTCCTGTCGCTGCGACAGCCCGACTCACCCGGTATCCGGGAACAGATGGCGCTTCATCCACAATCACACCTCAGATGGGCTCTCCTCTGTTTGCGACATCACGGCCAGCTTCATGCGCGGGGCTGGTCTATTTTTGCCGATGACGACGCATGCGTGCGCGCGTTGTCCGATTTTCTCTGTCGTCAGTGGATGCAGACTGCCGGTTGCAGTCTTGCATCCTTTCACACTTCGGAGGTTGACGGCCGTTTCAATCCGCCGGGCTTGTTCGATACCCACACCAGTGAGCAGGCCGGGCTTTTACAAGTCGAGTCACCCGTCGAATCGCAGGTCGGGTCATCCGTCGAAACCTCACCTTATCAGGGCTTACTGGATGTCTCACTCTGGGATAGTCTCATTCGCATGCACATAGCCAATTCGGGCGGCATACGTGGATGCATTACTTCGCCAACCGTGCATCATGACAGCATGTCAGCGCCGCAAGGACAGGATGTTGGCGCTGGCGTGCGTGGAACGGTGGGCAGGGAAGAATGGGCGCTATGAGAATCCGGCGTTTGCAGACGATTGAAGATGTCAGATGGGTCGCGCCGGTGTTGTCGCCTGCTGACCTCCGGGTCGCATCATCCGCAGCCGATTACCTCGAGATTGCGCGACAGCAGGCCGAGCAAATCATTCTGGATGCCCACGAATCTGCCGAAGCCCTTCGGAGCGAGCTGCGCGATGCATTTATCGCAGAGAAGTCGGATGAGTTCAGAGGCTTTATTGCTTCCTGCCGACAGACGCTCAGTACCATGGAAAGTCATCTGCAATCGTATGCCCGGGATGTTGCGCATGCCAGCATACAGCGCCTCGATGTATTGCTGGGCTCTGACGAAAAACTTGAGGCCGCACTTCGGCAGGTTGTTACCGGTCTGATGCCGGGTCTGGATGTCTGTCTTGTTGTGCCTCCCGGGTGCAGGGACCATGCCATGCAATGCGTACAGCAGCAAGTAGACCCCGGCTTGTTGGCAGGGCTTCGACTGACGGTACAGGAGTCTGACAAGGTACGGTCAGATGAAGTGTCCTTGAAAACATCTGACGGTGCGCAAATCTCGTGTTCGTTCGAGGATATGTTGAGCAAACTTTTAGTGTGTGTGGAGTAATACCATGTTCAGTTCCAATATGGATTTCGAGCGCGTCACAGGTGCAATGGGCAAGACATCGGCCCGTCGTGAGGCCAACATCATGGCTCGATTGAGTGATCCCAATTTTGGCACCAGTATTTCCGAAATCATGCAGATGCAGGTTGAGTTGGCGCTGTGGTCCGCATCGGTGGGGGCATGTCAGAACTGTGTAAAAGAGATCAGCGACGCCATGAAGGGCGTCATCCAGAAGTCTTGATGCCGCAATCGCCATGAATTCTTTCATTCGCACGCCGGTGCCACCGTTTTCGGGACTCGCGCAAAAACGTCAGCAGCAAGCCTTTCGCGAGCGGGTAAATCGTTGGGTACTGCATACCCTGTCATCGATTGAGGGTATGTCCGACGCCAGTGCCAAAGATGTGTATGAAAGCCCCGATGGTGATGGATATCGCTTTGTTGTGGACGAATTATCTGGTGAGCGGTTCTTCATCCATGTCCGTTCAAACGGTTCAATACAGTGTGAATTGGGCTTACCCTGGGAGTCTGTATCCACTGAAGATGCAGGGCGTCAGATTGTCAGGCAGGTGGCAGAGATCATTTCTACGCTCTATCACGATGACGTGCTGAAGTTCAGTCATGCTCTGTACGCCGAGGCGGACGGGTTTCTGCTTCGATCCATCGCCAGCATTGATTCAACACCCGATCTCATGTCGCTGGTGGCAGAGGGTCTGGTTTTGACTGACCTGCTCATGGATCTTCTCGCAGAAGCACAAAAAGGGCTTCTGTCCGATATGCCGACAGCCGAATCAAGATCATTCTCCGATTTGTCAGCTCTGTCCGCA
Source organism: Burkholderiales bacterium (assembly GCA_005788065.1). Taxonomy (GTDB): domain Bacteria; phylum Pseudomonadota; class Gammaproteobacteria; order Burkholderiales; family Burkholderiaceae_B; genus SXZD01. The sequence goes on along the minus strand of SXZD01000066.1, from coordinate 6,254 downwards.
CCCGCCGACTCTGCGTCTGCTATTGCTGTGTCAATCGTTCCGGGAAATGCATCGGTGTCGGGGGCTTGATGAATCGTAAGCATGCATGGGTTTCCGGTGTGGTGCTCTGTATATTCTGTTCGCTTTGCAGCGCTCAGAAATCGGGCACACTCCCGCAAAACATGCCACCCCCATTGCCGCCTGCACCGTCATCGGGGTTTGGGTCTGCGGGCTCAAACAGCGCGACGGATGCGGGGGGTTCAAATGCGCCCATCGTGTACATGGCACAACAGGAGTTTGCAGAAAACATCATCCGTAACCTGGCCTATGCCCAGGGGCTTGCATTGGGGCCGAATCTGTCTGCACGTGCGCGCCAGGCGCAGGTCAGCGGTAAACTGGTCGCAGCCAAACTGACTGATCTGCTGGAGCAGTTAGGCAGGCGTCACGGCTTTGATCATTTCATTCACGGCGCTACGATATACCTGTACGACCCTACGGACTGGCGTACGGAAACCATACCCGTCAGTTTCAGGCCTGACGACAATTTTCGGGAAAACCTCAGCCATTACGGTTTGTTGTTTCCCAATTTTCGCCTGCTGACCAAGCCGGACGAGCAGGCTGTGGTTGTTACCGCTCCGCGGCAATACATCGCTTTGCTTGAGCGGTCATTGCGCAGCCACAAAGAGATACCGCAGGCCGAGATGCTGGTTTTCCGATTGCGCCACGCAGCCGCTGATGACAGGGTGGTGGTGCTGCGCGAACGTCAATATGTCACGCCGGGTGTGGTCAGTATATTGCGCGGTCTGATGGGAGATGCCAATGGCGGTGATGCCCCTGCCGCCGGAGGGGCGCGTAATGGAGTGCCGGGCAACCTGGCCGGAGGCGCTGCCATCTCGCCCATGTCTGCCATGGGTGGCTTGGCAGGTGGTACCGCTTCGATAGTTCCAGATCCTTATGCTTCGCAAGGCGTGGGCGCCGCAGGTGGAGTTACAGCAGGCGCTGGCGGCCTGCCGGCTGGTCGTGCCGTACAGTTGGCTTCTGGCGCACAGGGACAGGCAGCAGGCAGCTTCATACAGGCGGACGTTCGAACCAACTCGGTGATCATCCGCGACAGACGCAACAAGGAGTCGGAATGGCGGCGCCTGATTGAGCAACTGGATGTTCCACAGGAAATGGTGGAAATTGAAGCGGTGTTGATCGATATTGACCAGCGCCGTCTTGACCAGTTGGGCGTGCAGTGGTCAGCACGCAACAACACGCTGTCCATGCAGTTTCCGTCAAGCGGGGTTGATGGCAATCCCATGGTGCAGGGGTCGACTGCACTGATCACCGATCGCGGCCGATTTGCCGCACGACTGCAGGCGCTCATTGCCGACAATGACGCTCGCGTACTGGCTCGCCCCACCATCCTGACACACAACAACCTGAGCGGCGTCATAGACCTGACGCAGACCTATTTCACGCGCGTTACGGGTGAACGTGTGGCCAACCTGGTGCCGGTGGTGGCCGGCAGCCTGCTGCGGGTCACACCTCGCATCATTTTACCCGAGCGCGACATCGGACCCGCGCAGGTTCAGTTGAGTATCGAGATTGAAGATGGCACATTGAAAGACCGGGCGGGGCTTGAACTGCCGACGGTGCAGAAAAACAGCCTGACCACGCAGGCCAGCATCTTGGCCGATCAGGCCATCCTCATCGGTGGATATACCCGGGAAACCGAGGAAACCCTTCAATACAAGGTACCCGTGTTGGGCGATCTGCCTGTGGTCGGCGCCCTGATGCGAAGCAGAACGAAAACCGCACAAACCATGACGAGACTGTTTCTGATCACCCCGCGTCTTGTATCTGTCATGCAGTCCGGTGTGCTCAAGCCGGCTGTCGATAGGCGGCTTGAACTGAAGCGGACCGATGCGATGCAGAATCTGCTGCCCCCATTGCAACCGGGTCCGGCTGCGCCGAAACCCAGGGCTGCAAATGCCCAATCGCGTGGAGGCATGACCGACACCTTGAGCTTACCGGAGTCGCCAGAAGCGTTTCCGGTCATGCCGCGCTGAGGTCGGCAGGCCTTTAGCCGACATGCGTGGCGCTGGCGCAAACACGCACTGGAAAATACTTGAACTTTTCTCATCGTTTATTCCACTCAGCTATAAATAGACGTCAGAAATTCGACTGTCTCAACACGCAGATGCGGCCGGAGCAATGCTGCGTTTGAACAATCCACGCAGAGTGAATGGAGTTCACATGACCAGTATCAATAGTCCATCGTTGCAAAAAGGTTTCACCTTTCGTGCCTGCAGCACTGAAGAAAGAAGTCGTCAGATCAGAGCCATCTTTGGTGCAGGCGAGAGCAATTTTTTTAAGGAAGAAAACTTCAAAATCGGCTTTCAGGACCTGGATGCTGACCGTTTTCAAGATTACAACGAGAAGACCCAATTTTTTAAAGAAATCGAGATCGGTGGTCAGCGATACGCAATCGTTCTTGAACCAACGGCCAATGCAAAGCAATTCAACATTACCCTGCACCTAAAGGGGGCTGACGGCACCTTCAGCAGAGATCCATTGTTGACCCAATATGGCGTTTCGGTGAAATCCGCCGAACAATTGCGCGATGCAATCGAGTCCAGCAAGACCGCGCTGATGAATCTCCATTTCAGTGGTGGAACCGGACAGAAAACTGGCGATCGATATGGATCATGGACGCCGGAAAACAGTGCGATCGGCAGTAATGTGCGTCAGCATAAAAGAGTGTTCGCGGATTGGGGAAAGGGTGGCAACAGCAAAGATGATGGACCTGGCAGTTGGGGCGGGTTTGGCGGAAAGAATAGACAGGTCGCCGAATGGCGCGCCAAAAATTTCAGAAATATAGGCGGTGGTGCATGGGTCAATGACGTTCAAGGCGGCACGGGTTGGGTAAAGGTCCTGACCCCCCATGAAGATTATGTGCGTGGATTATTCGGAGAGCAGGAGAGTTGGAACACCGACTTGGGAACTTACATCGGAAGTCGGCACTCAGATGAAAATTGTTATTTTCTGAACATTGCAGAGCGCAACGGACTGACCATTCATAGCGATATGAAAATCGGCGACCAGGAGGTCATGGGCGGCACATTCAATACCGAGGAAGGTGTGAGTGTGACCATGTACTGGGACTCAAAGTCTCAGCGCCATAAAATTGCAAAGGCCACCTACGAAAAAGACGGTCAGACGTACGATGTGACGGGCAGCGTATTGGAGGCCAATCAATCAAATTCGTTTGGAAAGACTTGGGAATCAATTAAAGGGGCTATCGAGATACCGAAGAAACTGTCCGCTGTTCCTGTAGGCTCTGCAAAAGAAACTGAGTACGATGAGGACTTTAACGCGATCGACTCGGTGGGTAGCGCGCTGGTCACCACGGAAGAAGAAAACAATCGCTATCGCGCGTTCCTCAGTGAATGGGGACTCCTGCTTAATGCAATGGGCGAGGTACAGTTACCGCAGGACAAGGCGCAGCGTAAGCGCTTTCTTCAGGATTTGTTGGGGCTCAATCCGCGACACCTGTTGGAGTTTTTCTGCGGCGATATTCCCGGTGCGCCCGAGAATCTGGGGGGCCTTGATAAGTTTACTGCTTTGTTGGCCAGCATTGACCTTTCACCCACGGAACTTAAAAAGGTTTCCCAGCATCTGGGTAAGTTGGCCCACTTGGCCGGCGATGGATTGGCGACAAGCGCTGGCAAGAATTTGCGCGATTCGAGCATTGCTGAAAAGAATGATTATTTCATGGGATTGATCGAGAAGGTTGGTGATATTCTTAATTCAACCGTGGAGGCTCATGGCAAGGAGATGGATCGCCGTCAGCGGGCACTTGTACTGGCAAACTTCACATTCGGTCTGCAAAATTTTTCAGCCAAAGGAAAGGGTTGGTCTGAGCTTGAACCGCAGCAGGCGGTTGCTGCATTTGTCCGCGATCTGGGTTCCAAGGCCAATATGACCAACAAAGACTATGACCCATCGCATGCATTGAAAATGATTGAGTTTGCAGACAAGTTGACCCAAGCAATGGACCAGCTTGTACAAATCAATCATGAGTTTCTGAGCGATTGGTATTCAAGATCTGACAATTCAATCTCAGCGGCAAGCGCGATCAATAGCCGAAATTTGGGCAAATACTCGCAGTTGCAAAAAATACATGGTGTGACGCTGTCAGTCTTTCAATTGCTTTCCGGTTCGAAGGAGGCGAAGGACACATGCACAACAGCATTGCAACAGAAGTCTTCCGAATACACAGCGTTACAGTCAGAATTTTTGCGTGCCATCCGCGAGTTTGTTGATCGTACTGGAAAACTTGCAGAGGCTGTTGCCTCCATAACGCGCTGAAATATCTAGCCCAGGAGGATTGAATCATGCCAACGTCGGTATCGCTTTTTGGTATTTCAACAACCGACAGCAAGTTTTCGGGTGACGGTATCAGCCGGACGGAGCTTGCTGATTCATTGGCTGAGCTCAAAATTGAGTTATCCCAATCGCAGGTTGATCGCCTGTACCGAATGCTGGATCTTGATGCCAACGGCAGTATCACCAGCCTTGAAGCAGAACGAGCCATTCCGTTTTACATCGGCCTGATGCTGAAGCAGCAAGATCGCTCAGGGTCCGCGATGCAGATGAATGCAGCGGACATTGATGGGGCGTGGAGTGCAGGCTCAAAATTTCTTGATTTCCGGTTTATGGGATTCTCGCCGTTGGAGATGTTGATGTCCTCCTCAAAAAATGTGGGTCACGCAGAGGGAAGCTCGAGTGATTTTTTCAGTTTGACGCTTGATGAATTTCGGGAATTCCTGGTCAGCAAGGGTCTGGACGAGCGTTTGAAGTCTACAAAATTTGGCGGAGTGACTTTGAGTGTGAATGATTCCTCGAAACTGCTTTTTGAGCGTTTGAGTAGCGGAGAGAATATTACGTTTGATTCATTGTTACTCGTGTTTGAAAAAATGGAGACCGCCAGTCAAGGACAGAAGGCCCTTGATGGCGTCATGACGCCTGGGTTTGATGTAACAGATTCCAGCGAAAATGCGCTGGGTTTCGATTCTTTGTGTGCATGGGTCGGACAGGGTATCTGGCGTGATTACATCAAGGGTGAGTTACGTAAAGGAATGGACAGATACAACGAATATATTCGCGATTTGAAAGAAATATTGGAGAAAAATTGATGGTTTTTGTTTGTTCCGATTCAACGCTGCCCTATCAGATTTCGCGGCTGTCTTTTGCCCTGATGCACGCTTTTCAAGACTGCCAAGTAGCAATCAATTTCAGCTTTTCAGGATGTTCTTATGTCGACGATCAGCACCCTAAGTATGAGTACGGAATCAGTACAACGGGCGTTCGCCGTAAACAGGATTTTCAGTCTGAACGGAGACGATCCTGTCGGCACCTTGAGCGCGGATGAGCTGTATCAGATTTTGAAGGACATATTGCATCATTGCGGTGATGAAGGTCAGGTGACCGCTGACTTCAGATTGATTGCGCAGGACTTGATCACCAAGTATGGTCAGGGCGGCAAGATGACCCGCGAGCAGTTCAAGTCCATGCTGGTTAACCAGTTCGGTGCTACGTCTTCGGGATCGGATGTCTCGGTGGCAGACACTCGTTTTGCTGCCAGTCTGTTGGCATTGATGAGAGAGGGTGCCCTCAGCGTTTCCCTGAATCAAATCACCCTGCGACAATTGGTTGCCAGGGCTTATTGGGGTTCCGGTGATTACCACTGGACAGGCGAAGAAGTTACGGATGGTGGACTAATTTCGCAGCAATTCAAAGATTTCTATGAGTCCCTCTTTTCAGATTTCTCTGCGACACTTGATCCAGCGCAGATTCAGTCGCTTTTGAACAAGATCAATGGGTACAAGAACGTTACGATTGGTTCTCATTCATTTGCGCAATTGTTCTCGGGAAACCCCGATCAGATAGTCTCTAAAGATGAGTTCTTCAACAAGTTGAATGGCGCGCTTGGTATCAACCGAGAGCAGGCAGAGGCAATTTGGGAAAAATTTCTTGCGGGAGATAGCAACGACCCGAAAGTCCGTATCGGCATGATCAACCTGGTGCTTGGCTTCATTGCCCAGGCCGACGGTGGTGCAGATAGTCGCCTGACCGCATCTGACATCAGCATCGCGTTGCTGAACAAAGAGCTGACAAACCCCAGCACAACGGGCACTTGGGACGTCAATGCATTCTACAAGACCTTCATGCAGGGGCTGGTCAGTGAAGAAGATGCCAGCAAGCAATTCAACGACGCTGATTCCGAT
>SXZD01000065.1 GCA_005788065.1 Burkholderiales bacterium | reverse complement strand
GGTTCTCCCGCAAAAATAGCGCTCCTCAACGTTGGCATACTTTGAACGCCGTCTTCGCGGCGCTTCAACCCTCGCAAATCAGTGATTTGCTCGGGACGTCTGCTGCACGGTCGGGCGCAATTTTTCGGATGCGATCCGGCGGAGTCAACTTCCGAACACCCTTTGACAGATAGGCGCATGTTCGCGCCGCACTGCGGGGGCGCTGGAGTGACTTACGGGAGCCCGCCCGGAGCAGCGGCAACGTGCCCGAATTTAAACCAGGGACCCCACCCGCCGAATTCCCTCCGGCTTGAACTTAATCGCCAACTCTCGCCCACGCGCCCCACGCTTGCCAATGCGCTCCTGCACATCCTGGGCCTTCAGTGTCACGCTCTGCAGCTTGCCACCACGTCCGGCGCCAAACACCTCCACCGCATCGCCTATCGCCAGCAACACCAAGCCAACCAGACGCTCTTTGTCCTTCAACGGCAAACACTGAACACCGCGCCCACCGCCAGACAGCGTTTTGAGCTCATCTATCGCAAACACATGGAAGCGCCCCGTATCCGACAGCGCCGCGCAGTGCGTCACACCGGGCGACACATACAACGGCGGCAACTGGTCTTCGCCCTCTTCCAGCGACAGGAAGGTTTTACCCGCCTTCTGCCGCGTTTGCAGGTCGCCCGCCTTGCACATGAATCCGTAACCGCCAGAGCCTGCCAGCAACAGCATCTGCTCAGGCGGTGAAGCCACAGCAAAAGCCAACTGACCACCGGCCGGCAGCTCAATGAAACTCTGCAAGGGCGACCCATCTCCCCGCGCGCCCGGCAATGCCGAAACGGGCACCGAAAACACTCGATTCTTCGCGGCAGCAGCACCGAACAGGGCAACAAAGTCGGTGGTCCGACATTCATGAATGCTGCCGGCTGCATCGCCCTGTTTGTACGTAAAAGCCGCAGCGTCATGTCCATGGCCTTGCCGCGCACGCACCCAGAAGCGGCTGGAGACGATCACCGTCACCGGCTCGTCCTGCACCTTCACTTCCACTTGCGCCTTTTGCGCCACTTCAATCAACGTTCGACGGTCATCGCCAAACTTTTCTGCGTCTTTCTTGATTTCGCTGACCATGCGGCGGCGTAATTTGCCCTCATCACCCAGCAGCCCTTCCAGGTCGCTGCGCTCCTCAGACAGGTTGGCCATCTCCTGCTCGATCTTGATTTTTTCCAATCGCGCCAACTGTCGCAAACGGATTTCAAGAATGTCTTCTGCCTGACGCTCAGTCAGCTTGAAACGCGCCATCAGCGCCGATTTCGGCTCATCCGACTCACGGATGGTGGCAATCACTTCATCAATGTTCAGCCACGCAATCAGGCGACCTTCCAATACATGCAAGCGGTCGAGCACCTGAGCCAAGCGGTGCTGGCAACGTCGACGGATGGTGGAAGCGCGAAATTCGATCCAGTCCAGCAGCATGTGCACAATGCTGCGCTGCCCCGGACGACCGTCACGCGCAATTGACACCAGGTTGATGGACGCATTGGTCTCCAGACTGGTGTGCGCCAGCAGCAGCGTCACAAACTCGTCTACCGCCACATTACGCGATTTGGGTTCAAACACCAGTCGCACGGCCGCATCTTTACCCGATTCATCGCGCACAGCGTCCAGCACACCGAGCATGGTTTGTTTCAGGTTCTGCTGCTCAGGCGTCAGACTCTTTTTGCCCGTCTTCACCTTGGGGTTGGTGAGGTCTTCAATCTCTTCCAGAATTTTGGCGGACGACGTGTTCGGCGGCAGTTCGGTAATCACCAACTGCCATTGGCCGCGCGCCATTTCTTCAATCACCCAGCGCGCGCGCACCTTGATGCTGCCACGCCCGGTGGAATAGACCTCACGCAGGGTTTCAGGCGCCGAAATGATCTGCGCCCCACCCGGATAATCCGGCCCGGGTACATGCTCCAACACGGTATCGAGCAAACGGTTGTGGGTTTCCGCATCCAAATCGAAAGACGCCTTCGATTCGGCAAACGGAACGCCACCCGCTTCGCTCTGTGTCGCGCTGTCGCCGGATGCCGGCGCGCGCCGCTTGGGCATCGCACTCATCAGGGCAATGACGGCGTTGGCCACTTCGCGAAGGTTGTGTGAGGGCACTTCGGTGGCCATGCCCACGGCAATGCCTGATGCGCCATTGAGCAACACAAACGGCAGGCGGGCCGGGAGCAGTTTGGGTTCTTTCAGTGTACCGTCATAGGTGGGCATGAAGTCCACCGTACCCATGTCGATTTCGTCGAGCAGCAAGCCTGCCAGCGGTGTCAGCCGCGCTTCGGTGTATCGCATCGCGGCAGCACCGTCGCCGTCGCGGCTGCCAAAGTTACCCTGCCCGTCAATCAGCGGATAGCGCAGCGTGAAGTTTTGCGCCATGCGCACCAAGGCCTCGTAAGCGGCCTGGTCGCCATGCGGGTGAAACTTACCCAGCACATCACCCACCACGCGGGCAGACTTCATGGGTTTGGCGCCGGGGCCCAGACCCATCTCGTTCATGGCAAACAGGATGCGGCGCTGCACCGGCTTCTGACCGTCGCACACATCCGGCAAAGCCCGGCCTTTTACCACCGATACCGCATAGTCCAGATAGGCGCGTTCGGCATACTGGGCCAGCGTGATGCTCTCGCTGGAATCATCAATACCGGTGGGCGGCAAAACCGTTTCCATGACTGAACTGTCCGTCAAAAAATGATTGAAGCGGGGAGTCTACACCGACTAGACCACCGACCGCTGCCGCACGGTTTCATACAGGCATAGCGACGAGGCCACCGACACGTTCAGGCTTTCCACCGCTCCTGCCATGGGAATGCGCACCAGCTCATCGCATTTTTCACGGGTCAGGCGCCGCAGGCCTTCGCCTTCAGCCCCCAGCACCCACGCCACCGGACCTCTTGCATCCACGGTAAACAGCGTATGTTGCGCCTCACCGGCCGCACCGAGCAGGCGCACGCCACTGTCAGCAATTTCGCCCATGGTGCGGGCCAGGTTGGTGACCGTGATGTAAGGCACCGTTTCCACCGCGCCCGAGGCCACCTTGGCCACCGTCGGCGTGATGCCGCAGGCTCGGTCCTTGGGTGCAATCACAGCGTGGGCACCTGCACCATCAGCAACCCGCAGGCAGGCGCCCAGATTGTGAGGATCGGTGATGCTGTCGAGCACCAGAATGAGCGCAGCAGCGCCCGCCGTGTCCAGCACATCGTAAAGGCTGTGCGTAATCTGCACGGGCTCTGCCATGGCCACCACACCCTGATGCCGCCCATGCCCCGCCACGGCGGTCAGACGCTTCTCGTCGGCAGGAATGGGCCGCAGCCCTGCTGCGGCTGCTTTCTCCAAAAACTGCTGCATCCGGCGGTCGCGGCGATTGGCATCAAACAGCAACTCACGGATGGAATCGGGGGCGTGACGCATGCGCGCGGAAACCGCATGAAAGCCATATAACGCTTGCATGTCGGCTCCTTAACGCTTGCGCGAGGCCGCAGAGGCCTTCGACTTGGTTTTTGAACCGGAACGCGCCACAGCTCTTTGCAGGGCAATGGCGGCCTTGCGCTTCTTCTGGGCATTTGTCCTTTCGCGCGAACTTTCAGCGGCTTTGCGCTTGTTCTCGCCGCGCTTGCCGCCTTTGCCGGCAGCCCCACCACCTTCACCCTCCGGTGGCGGAAACACGGGCGCCAGATCCACCAAATCCGGGTCAATACCGGCGGCGGTCTTGCCCGCAGCCCCCTTGGCGCCGGCCTTCACGCCGCCCTTGCCGTGCGTCCCACGACGCCCGCCCGTGCGGTCGGACGAACCTTCAGCGTGTCGGGCCGCCTGTTTCTCACCCTGCTTCTGCGTTTCGCGCAACAGATCTTTATAACTGGTGCCCTGCACCAGGCGGAATTCGATGCGACGCGCTTCGAGGTCTACCCGCGCAACCTGCACATGAATGTCGTCGGTCAGCTTGAAACGGCGGCCGCTGCGCTCGCCGCGCAACTCATGCAGTGCCTCGTTGTACTGAAAGTATTCGTTGCCCAGTTCGGACACATGCACCAAACCTTCAACGAACAGCGCATCCAACGTCACAAAAACGCCAAACGGCGCCACACCGGTAATACGACCGGGGAAGGCATCGCCCACCCGCTCCTTCATGAAGAAACACTTCAGCCAAGCCTCCACGTCGCGTGAGGCTTCGTCCGCACGCCGCTCGGTGGACGACAGCCACATGCCCAACTGTTCCCACTGCGCCAGCAATTCGCCTCTGGCGACTTTGGACTTCAATGGCGCATTGCCATCTGCCAATGCTTCTGCGCTGACGGCCTCTTTTCCGGCTTTGCCTCGCTTGGCGGTTTTTGCATCGGGCTTGGATGCAGCAGCGCCCTTGCCACCGCGTGTGCGCATATTGCCCATATCCGCGTCACGCTCGCTCAGTTTGGGCGGCGCATAGGAGCGGCCCGCCAACAGCGACTTGATGACCCGGTGCACCAACAGGTCGGGGTAACGGCGGATGGGCGATGTAAAGTGCGCATACGCCTTGTAGGCCAGACCGAAGTGCCCCGTATTGTGCGGGCCGTAAATGGCTTGCTGCATGGACCGCAGAATCATGGATTGCAGCAATTCACGGTCAGGGCGACCCGCAATGCTGGCCACCAGGTTGGCATAGTCCTGCGCGCTGGGGTCGTTGCCGCCACCCAGCGTCAGCCCCAGGGTCTTGAGAAAGGCTTTCAGGTTCGCAAGTTTCTCTGGCGTGGGGCCTTCGTGCACCCGGTAGAGTGCCGGATGCTTGGCGCGCGCCAGAAAGTCTGCTGCACACACGTTGGCAGCCAGCATGCACTCTTCAATGAGCCGGTGTGCATCGTTACGCCGGCGCGGAATGATCTTTTCGATCTTGCCTTGCCCGTCGGAGACGATGAGCGTTTCCACTGTTTCCAGTTCCATGGCGCCGCGCTTGACGCGCGCATCGAGCAGCGCCTTGAACAGGTCATAGAGGTCGTTCAGGTGCGGCATGATGGGCGCCAGACGCTGCGCAGACGGGCTTTCCGCATCCGACAGCGCTTCCCACACCTGGTTGTAGGTCAGGCGTGCAGCGGAGTGAATGACGGCGTTGTAGAACTGGTAGGCCTTGATGGCGCCCTTCGGTCCGATGACGGCATCGCACACCAGCACGAGGCGGTCGACCTGCGGATTGAGCGAACACAACCCGTTGGAGAGCTTTTCCGGCAG
>SXZD01000064.1 GCA_005788065.1 Burkholderiales bacterium | reverse complement strand
GCACGTGGGGCATGGTGGTCGGTCACGTAGCACCCGAAGCCTATGTGGGCGGCCCGATCGCACTGGTCAAGGAAGGCGACTCCATCACCATGGACGCGCACCAGCGATTGTTGCAGGTCAACATCAGCGACGAAGAGCTGGCAGCCCGGAAAGCCGCTTGGACCCAACCTGCTCCCCGTTACACTCGAGGCGTTTTGGCCAAGTTTGCTGCACTGGTCGCCTGTGCCAGCGAGGGTGCCGTCACGGATCAGGATCTGACACTGAGCCTGAAGAAATGACACATCCATTTGGGTGATTGCATCAACTTCCGTTAGAATAGCCAGCGGACTGTCAACCGCTGGCTTCCGCTGACGTTGAGAGGTCTGTTACAGTCAAAAAGTCGGCCCGCTTTTCAGGTCGGCTCAACAAAAAAGGAATGAAGACATGATCAAGCGCACCGCCATCATCGCAGCCCTGCTGGCAGCCGCAGCGCCCGGCATCGCATCGGCCAACATGGAACTGGCCAAGAGCAAGAACTGCCTCGCCTGCCACGCTGTAGACACCAAAATGGTAGGGCCCTCCTACAAAGAAGTGGCTGCCAAGTACAAAGGCGACGCATCGGCCGTAAGCAAGATGGCCACCAAGATCCAGAAGGGCGGCTCCGGTGCCTGGGGTCCGATTCCGATGCCCCCCCATCCCAATGTCAGCGACGCTGAAGCTCAGACGCTCGCCAAATGGGTTCTGTCGCAGTAAGCTTGATGCACTAAGCGTCGACAATGAAAAAGCCAACCCGACGCGGTTGGCTTTTTTATGGCAAACAAACATCATGAATCCGGAAGACAAAGCGAAGCCTGCTGAGCCCGCCTCTGCACCAAACGGTGCGGCTCAGCCGTTGTCTGCCAACAGGCCGACGTTGCTGCCACGGGCAGAAGCCGATGTGGTCAACGAGGGACTCAATCGCTTTGCACCCGACGACGAACCGGTAACCGTCGTCAACATGGTGACACTGGACGGACGGGAGATCGAAACGATCGAACGGGAGTTCGGCGGGCGCAAACTGCATGCCATCGAAGCGCCCTTCGATATTTTCGCGACACCGCAGTCCCCGCCTAGCCCGATCAGCGGGTCAGCGCAAGCGCTGCCTGACCCGGGTCCCAAACCCCCGACCGAATGATCAGTTGATCACAGCCAGTGCGCTTTTCTTGCCGTCCACATACGTGCGCAGCGTGATCGCGCCGTTCTTGATATCGCCCTTGTCATCAAAACGGATTGCACCCACCAGGCCCTTGTAATCCATCTTCTGCAACTCAGCCACATACTTGGCGGGGTCGACAGAGTTGGATTTCTGCATGGCGGTCGCCAGCACCATGGTGGCGTCATAGACGAAAGGCGCGTACAACTGGATATCCGACTTGAAGGTCTCTTTGTAACGCTTTTCAAATGCGGCACCACCGGCCATCTTGTTCAGATCCATGCCGCCCTCGCCGCAGATGACATTTTTACCGACGTTGTCACCGCCCAGTTTGACCAACTCAGCCGTGCAGATGCCATCGCCGCCCATAAAAGATGCCTTGATACCCAATTGCTTCATCTGGCGCAGCATGGGGCCGGCCTGGGCATCCATGCCACCATAGAAAACCACATCGGGGTTCTTGCCCTTCACCGCAGTCAAAATGGCGTTGAAATCCGTTGCCTTGTCGTTGGTGTATTGGCGGTCCACGACATTGCCTCCAGCTTTCTTCACTGTCTCGGTGAAGATGTCCGCCAAGGGCTGGCCGTAACCCGTGCGGTCATCGATCACCACCACTTTTTTGGCCTTCAGTTCTTTCACAGCATAGTCGCCCAGCGCAACGCCCAGCATGCCGTCATGCGCGATGACGCGGAACATGCCCTTGTAGCCCTGCTGCGTGATTTTGGGGTTGGTGGCCGCCGGCGTGATCTGCACGATGCCGCAGTCGTTGTAGATGCGGGATGCGGGGATGGTCGTACCGCTGTTCAAGTGACCGATGACGCCCGCTACTTTGGCATCGCACAGTTTTTGCGCGACCACAGCGCCTTGCTTGGGGTCAGCTGCGTCATCTTCTGGCACCAGTTCAAAACGGACTTTCTGCCCGCCAATGGTGATGCCTTTTTTGTTGAGGTCTTCAACGGCCATGCGTGCACCGTTTTCATTATCCTTGCCATAGTGAGCCTGCGGTCCGGTCATGGGTGCGACATGGCCGATCTTCACGACCAGTTCAGAGGCTTGAGCCGACACTGCACTCATCGCACCAACCGCGCACGCAAGTGCGGCAGCAAGGGGAGCCATACGGGTTGAAGCCATGCGGATGGCGGAAGGGTTCAAACGGCTTGCTGACATGCACGATCTCCTTGAGAAAAAACCGGATGGTTTGTATGGATTCGAAATGATCGGGTTGATGGACTCTTCTTGGTAAGCGAAATGGCTTTTTTCACAACTCCGGTTGTGAAGCGATATGCCGTCGCACGGTGCGTATCGCCTGCCACGCAGCAAAACCGACCAGTGGAATGGACACCACCACCGCTATATCGGGGTCGATGCCCAAGCCCAGCACTTTCAGGCTCTTAGCCAGATACGACACCAGTCCCACGCTGTAATAGGTGATGGCTACCACCGACAGTCCCTCAACGGTCTGCTGCAGCCGCAGTTGTAACTGTGCGCGCATGTCCATGGATGAAAGGAGTCGCTGGTTCTGCGCCTCGCGCTCGATTTCCACCCGCGTGCGCAGCAACTGGGTGATGCGGGCGATACGCTCAGACAACTCGGACTGGCGACGCGCCGTCCATGCGCAGGTGCGGATGGCAGGTCCGAGTCGACGCTCCATGAATTCGCCCCACGTTTGCACACCGTCCAGACGCTGCTCTCGCAATTCGGCGATTCGTTTGTCCACCAGATCATGATAAGCCGCCGCCGCGGTGAATCGCACACGCGTTGCCGCGCTGAGATCTTCCACATCAGAGGCCAGATTGGTAAGGCCCGTGAGCAAGCGGGCATCGACTTCCAGCTCGGCTTCGCGGGCAGACTCCAGCGGATATTCATCGTTTCGCTTGGCCATTTCGCTGGTGATGCGAACCAGCGCCTGCTCTGCACGCGACAGACGCGGAATGGCGCTTTTGGCCACCGGAAAACTCAGCAGCGCCATCATGCGGTAGGTTTCAATCTCAAGCAGGCGCTGCACCATGCGCCCGGCCTGACGCGAGCCCATCCCCAGATTGTTGACCAGAATGCGGGTGGACTGGTCTGCCGGATAAATATGAAAGTCGGTGAAAACCTGCCCTGCACCACTGGCAATCGTTCCGCCCACCAGCGTATGCCCCTCGAAGTGGACAGCTGCGCTTTCGGGTTGGTCGGCTTGTTCTACCTGCCTGAGTGCGAGGTTGACACTGACCAGCAGTTCGCCCGGTGCGTCAGTCAACCACGGTACCGGAAGCCTGCGAACCGCAGACCGGTCAAACACCAGTGAATCGTCCGCACGTTCAAACAGCGTGACGGATACAAACTCGTTGTGGCGCTCAAAGCGCAATCGCAGTGCGTTGTCGCCCTCCACCAGCACCAGACTGATCTGCGGTGCGTGCCAGTCGATGTAATCAAGTCCCTTGACCCTGAAAGCGGAGGCCAACGATGCGATGTGACGCCCCCATGAGGCCAGCATCGACGGCTTGCCGGTGAGCGCCATGTGAAACACGCGCTCACTGGGCCACAGGGCTTCGGTGGGCCGTGAATGGACTTCATCATTGAGAATCTGCCGCAGCGAATGCGCAGCCGGCAAAATGCCCATGTCGGGCGTTGCAGAGGACAACATCAAATCCGGATCAGAAACAGTGGATGAAACGGTTAAAAAACAACATCACCACTGAAGTGTAACCCGAATCAAAGAAATGTTTTCGAGGCTACTCGCCTGATCGTTCGCGTATGCTGGGCCATGCCTTGGCAAGGTAGTAACACATGGACCACACCGTCAAAAACGCGGCCACCCAGATCAGCACGTCGCCGAGCAGTCGAATGTCGACCGGACCGACCATGCCGTCATACAACAACATCGGTATGGCGGTCATCTGCGCGATGGTCTTGAATTTACCCAGCGAATTGACCGCCACGTTGCCGCGGGCACCAATGGACGCCATCCATTCACGCAAGGCTGAGATGGTGATTTCACGACCGATGATGATCAGCGCGATGATGGGATGCGCACGGCCCAGATACACCAAAACGATAAGGGCAGCAGACACCATGAGTTTGTCTGCCACCGGGTCGAGGAAAGCACCGAAAGCTGAGGTCTGGTTCCAGCGCCGGGCCAGATAGCCGTCAAACGCATCCATGCGCCCCAGCGTGCCCGCAACGCGCCCGAGTGCGAAGCCCGCCAAGTGCATCAGCAGCAGTGTGGTGCCGGGCACAAGCAAAGCTGCGCCCAGCACCAGCATAAACATGCCCGCAAAGCCGGCCACCAGCGAGGCTGGAATGCCAAACAACACACCAG
>SXZD01000063.1 GCA_005788065.1 Burkholderiales bacterium | reverse complement strand
GCCACCGCCGATAATCAGCATGCGCTTGGGCAGAAAACGCAATTCGAGCGCACCGGTAGAATCGACAATACGGGGGTCATCGGGGATGAAAGGTAACTTCACAGCCTGAGAACCCACTGCGATGATCGCCTTGGCAAAACGAATCACCTGTTCGCCCGATGCTGTCTGCACTTTGACATGGAAAGAATCGAGAAACTCGGCCGTGCCCTGCACTGTTTCAACCTTGCGCGCCTTGGCCATGCCGGCCAGACCACCGGTGAGCTTGGAGATAACCTTGTCCTTGTGCTGACGGAGTGCGTTCAGGTCAACCTGCGGTGCGCCAAACGTGATGCCGTGCGCGCCCATGCCCTTGACCTCGTCCATGACGGCTGCAGTGTGCAGCAGTGCCTTGGACGGAATGCAACCCACGTTCAGACAAACGCCACCCAAGGTGGGATAACGCTCGACGAGGATGGTTTTCATGCCGAGGTCCGCGCTTCGGAAAGCAGCGGAATAACCGCCGGGACCTGCACCGATGACCAGCATTTCGCATTCGTGGTTGACTGCTCCGTTGTAAGTGGATGCAGTCGGCAACGCAACCGCAGGGGCTGGAGCGGTTGAAGTTGACGTGGAGGCGGCGGCAGATGCCGGAGCTGCTGCAGACGCTGTCTCTTTGCCGGTAGCCGCAGACGCCTGGGCTGCACCGTCCTGCGACTCACGAACCTTTAGGATGGGTGTACCCATCGCAACCTTGTCGCCCAGTTTCACCAGCAATTCGGTGACGACACCGCCCTGCGAGGCGGGAATTTCCATGCTGGCTTTGTCGGACTCAACCGTGATGAGCGACTGCTCCGCGGCTATGACGTCGCCCACCTTGACCAATAACTCAATGACTTCAACTTCCTTGAAGTCCCCGATATCCGGAACCTTGATTTCGATACTCATGTAACTCTTTCAGCAATCGTCCTGCAGGCAATTCACAGGAGGGTTTTGCGCATATCTGCCAGCACGCTGGCTAACTCGGAGGTAAAGCGGGCCGCCATGGCACCATCAATGACGCGGTGGTCATAGGACAGCGACAGGGGCAGCATGAGACGCGGCACAAATTGCTTGCCGTCCCACACCGGCTTCATCTGCGATTTGCTCAGCCCGAGAATGGCGACTTCAGGTGCATTGATGATGGGCGTAAATGCTGTGCCGCCAACGCCCCCCAATGAAGAAATGGTGAACGTTGCACCCTGCATGTCGCTGCCTTTGAGCTTGCCCTCGCGGGCGGCAGCCGAAAGCTCTGCCAGTTCGGTGGCAATTTGGGCGACACCTTTCTGATCTGCATTTTTGACCACCGGCACCACCAGCCCCTGCGGTGTATCAGCCGCAAAACCGATGTTCCAGTATTCCTTGACAATCAGATTTTCGCCGGACTCATCCAAGCTGCCGTTGAAGGTGGGCAAGCGTTTGAGCACTGACACGCATGCCTTGATCACAAAAGCCAGCATGGTGAACTTCACGCCCTGTTTGGCATACAGGTCATTGGCCTGTTTGCGGAAACTCTCAAGGTCAGTGATGTCGGCCTCATCAAACTGCGTGACATGCGGAATCATGACCCAGTTGCGATGCAGGTTGGGACCAGAAATCTTTTTGATGCGACTCAGTGCCTGCGTCTGCGTCGGACCGAATTTGCTGAAATCGACCTTGGGCCACGGCAGCAGATTCAACCCGGCACCACCACCTGCAACGGGTGCCGTCGTACTTGTGGCTGCGCCACTGACAACCTGCGCCACGGCCGCTTTGACATAGCCCTGCACGTCTTCGTGCATGATGCGCATCTTGGGACCCGTGCCGCGCACCAGGGTCAGATCGACCCCGAGTTCGCGGGCAAACTTGCGAACGGATGGGCTGGCATGCGGCTTGACGATATGGTCATGCGGGATGCTGGCCGCAGCCACTGGCGCGGAGCGGGATGCAGATGCAGCGGACACCGCTGGAGCGGATGCAGCAACGGGGGCTTGAGCGGCAGGCACTGCAGCCGCCGGTGACGGCGCAGCGGCGGGAGCGGCAGATGCAGCAGCAGGCACTGTTGCAGCAGTCGCGTTGTCAGCACCGGCAACGGCAGCGCCTCCGGCGACCGGAACCAGCAGTCCGAGCACACTTCCCTCGCTCACCTTGTCACCGAGCTTGACGCTCAATGACTGTATGACACCAGCCACGGGACTGGGGATCTCCATGGAAGCCTTGTCAGACTCCACCGTGATGAGCGACTGCTCAAGTGCGATGGTGTCTCCGGGCTTGACCAGAAGTTCGATGACTTCGACTTCCTTGAAGTCGCCGATGTCGGGTACCTTGATTTCAATGGCCATGGCATTGCTTTCCATTTTCATGACAAAGCCCCTTACGCGTACGCCGGGTTGGCTTTGTCAGGGTTGATACCGTACTGCGCGATCGCCTTGGTCAGGGCCGATACAGGCACCTTGCCCTCGTCGGCCAATGCGCGCAGCGCTGCCAGTACAACGAAATGACGGTTAACTTCGAAATGCTCGCGCAGCTTGGTGCGGAAATCGGACCGGCCGAAACCGTCTGTGCCCAGCACTTTGTAGCTGCGACCCTGCGGGATGAACGGACGGATCTGATCAGCAAAAATCTTCATGTAGTCGGTCGATGCGATGACAGGACCGCCATGGTCGTTCAGACACTGCGTGACATACGGCACCTGCTGCTTGGCCTCCGGATGCAGGAGGTTGTATCGCTCTGCATCCAGACCTTCACGACGCAACTCGGTAAAGCTGGTAACACTCCACACGTCAGCTGAGATGCCCCAGTCTTTCTCGAGAAGTTCCTGCGCAGCCAACACTTCTCGCAAGATGACGCCGGAACCCAGCAACTGCACGCGTGCACCTTTGCCCTTGCCGGAATTGAGCAGATACATGCCACGGATGATGCCCTCTTCCTGTCCGGCCACCAGACCGGGGTGAGGATAGTTTTCATTCATCAGCGTGATGTAATAGAAAACGTTTTCCTGTTTTTCAACCATGCGCTGCATGCCATGGTGAATGATCACAGCCACCTCATGGGCAAAGGTGGGGTCATAACTGACGCAGTTGGGAACGGTGGAACTGATGATGTGGCTATGACCGTCTTCGTGCTGCAGACCCTCG
>SXZD01000062.1 GCA_005788065.1 Burkholderiales bacterium | reverse complement strand
CGAGGAAGTAGCCGCCGGCTTCGGGCGCAAAGAACACCACGGCCGAGAAGGCCAGCAAAAAGACGCTCACGCCAAAGATGTCGTGCACCGTGTAGAAGGGGTGAAAGGCAATGCCATCGAGCGGCTTGCCGCTGGCGTCTTTTTTGGCCTTGATCTCCACGCCATCGGGATTGTTGGAGCCCACCTCATGCAAGGCAATGATGTGCGCCACCACCAGGCCCAGCAGCACCAGCGGCACTGCAATGACGTGGAAGGAGAAGAAGCGGTTCAGCGTAGCGTCAGACACCACATAGTCGCCACGGATCAGAATGGCGAGGTCAGGACCGATCACGGGAATGGCGGAGAACAGGTTAACGATCACCTGCGCGCCCCAGTAGGACATCTGACCCCATGGCAGCAGATAGCCCATGAAGGCCTCAGCCATCAGGCACAGGAAAATGGCCACACCGAAGATCCACACAAGTTCGCGCGGCTTGCGGTATGAGCCATACAGCAGACCACGGGTCATGTGCAGATACACCACCACGAAGAACAAGGATGCGCCGGTGGAGTGCATGTAGCGCACCAGCCAGCCCCATGGCACGTCGCGCATGATGTATTCCACGGACTGGAATGCGCGCTCTGCGTCAGGCTTGTAGTGCATGACCAGGAAAATGCCGGTGACGATCTGGATGACCAGAACCAGCATGGCCAATGAGCCAAAGAAATACCAGAAGTTGAAGTTCTTGGGAGCAGAGTATTCGGTGATGTGCGCCTTCAGGGTGGAGGTCAACGGGAACCGTTGATCGACCCAGCCCAGGAACCCTGTTGTCTCCACTTTTTTATCCGCTGCCATAACTGCCTCTCGTTAACGGATTTCGACGCTTACGCGCCCTGCTTGTCCACACCCACCAGAATGCGGGTGTCAGACAAGTACATATGCGGGGGCACCTCGAGGTTGTCGGGAGCCGGCTTGTTTTTGTACACGCGGCCCGCCATGTCGAAGGTGGAACCGTGGCAAGGGCACAGGAAACCACCGGCCCAATCGTCGGGCAGGCTGGGTTGTGCGCCGGATGCGAAACGTGCCGAAGGTGAGCAACCCAGATGCGAGCAGATGCCCACGGCCACGAGATACTCGGGCTTGATGGAACGGGCCTGGTTGCGGGCATACTCGGGCGTGAGCTCGGAAGGCTTGCGCTCGGACTTGGGGTCTGCGACCTTGTCTTCGGTGGCTTTCAGGCTGGAGAGCATTTCTTCGTTGCGACGGACAATCCACACCGGTTTGCCGCGCCATTCGACGGTGCGCAGTTCGCCCGGCTTCATGTCGCCCACTTCGACCTCGACCGGGGCACCGGCTGCCTTGGCCCGCTCAGACGGTGAAAATGTGCCCACCAGCACGTTGGCCACACCGAGGGCACCTACGCCGCCCATGGCACCGCACGCGATCATCCATGTACGGCGACCGCTGTCATCAGGTTGACTGTTGCTCATCAAAACCCCATTTCTTGGTTAAAACCGAGTAGGCCGCACACCACAAAGCGGATGCCCGCAGTAAGCCCAATTTGATAACCGCGCATTTTACCTGATTGCGACGACGCTTGAAATCTGTGCCGTGCAGGGATGTCACAAAGACTTACCTGTTTTGTACCCGGGTGCGACAGTTTTATCGGTCAGCGCAAACTGAATTAACAATTTTGACGCACCTCAGATACATTTCAAACGGGCACCGGACAGTCGATGAACTGCACGTCCACGCCGGTTTCCTGCCGCAGCCGTTCGCCCACGGCCAGCACGCCACCGCGCTCGGTTGCATGATGTCCGGCACCCAACAGCACACAGCCAGTCTCGCGCGCCACATGCACGGCGGGCTCTGACAGTTCGCCGGTGAGATAGATGTCAGCACCTGCCAGTGCGGCCTGTTCAACATAGGAGGCTGCACCACCCGTGCACCAGGCCACCCGGCTCACCGGACGAGCCCGGTCACCGATGCAGTCGACATGACGACCAAACGCAGCTTCAATCCGCTCGCACCACTGGCCCACCGTCAGAGCCTGTTGTGGAGAACCGACACAGACCAGACCCTTGTCACCGGTGCGCCGCTCGAGTGTCCAGCCCAACTGCGCGCCCAACTGCACGTTATTGCCCATCTCCGGATGCAGATCCAGCGGCAGGTGGTAGGCAAACACATTGAGTTGCGCCTCCAGCACGCGCGCCAGCCTCGCCCGCCGAAAGCCCGTGAGCACGGCAGGGTCGCCCTTCCAGAACAATCCATGGTGCACCAGCACGGCATCCGCACCCGCCGCGATTGCCTTTTCCAGAAACTCGAGCGAGGCCGTCACCCCCGTGACAACCCGGTGAATATCAGCCCGTCCTTCCACCTGCAGACCGTTTGGGCAATAATCGCTGACGGGCACTGCCTGCAGCCATCCATCCAAGAGTTGCTGCAGGTTGTTGCGGGATACTGAAGACTCACCGACCATCGACCATCCTTTCATGCTCAAAAAGCTCTGGCTGAATTTTGCACAGACCGCCACCATCACAGTGGCCATCCTGTTTGTCGTCACCACACTGAAGCCCGAGTGGAGCAGCGCACGCCTGATGTCGTCGATGGTACAGGTTTTCGAGGCAGCGCCGAACCCGAAACTTAGTGCGATGGGGCTGAGCCAGGCCTCCCGCGCCGCCATGCCTGCGGTGGTCAACATCTACACGACGCAGGAGATGCGGCTGCCGCCGGGACACCCCCTGCTCGATGACCCGCAGTTCCGCCGCTTTTTCGGGGACGATGATGAGCCCAAAGGTGGGCGGCGCGAGCGCAGCTCCAGTCTGGGTTCCGGTGTCATTGTCAGTGCGCAGGGCCACATTCTGACCAACCATCATGTGATCGAAGCAGCCGATGAAATTGAAGTGGCTCTGGCAGATGGCCGCAAGGCAATTGCCAAGGTCGTGGGCAGCGACCCGGAGACGGATCTGGCCGTGCTGAAGATCGATATTGCCAACCCGCCCACCATCACGTTCGGCAACGTGGCACAGACGCAGGTCGGCGATGTGGTGCTGGCCATCGGAAACCCGTTTGGCGTGGGACAGACCGTGACCATGGGCATCGTCAGTGCGCTGGGCCGCAGCCATCTGGGCATCAACACCTTTGAAAACTTCATCCAAACCGATGCGGCCATCAACCCGGGGAACTCCGGTGGCGCACTGGTGGATGCCGAAGGTCATCTGCTGGGCATCAACACGGCCATTTATTCACGCTCTGGCGGATCGCTGGGCATCGGCTTTGCCATACCGGCCAGCACGGCGCGACAGGTCATGGAAGCCATCCTGACCACCGGCAGCGTGGTGCGCGGCTATATCGGCGTGGAACCTCAGGACCTGACGCCTGAACTGGCCGACGCACTGCGTCTGTCGGTGAAAGAGGGCACCATCATCACTGGCGTCATGAAAGGTGGCCCTGCCGACAAGGCCGGTATCAAGGTGGGCGACATCTTGCTGAAGGTAGGCGATGCGCCGGTGCGCGACACCACAGACATGCTGAACCTGATCGCGCAGCTGAAGCCCGAAGACACCAGCCCGCTGACCCTCTTGCGCAATGGCAAGGAAACGAGAGTTCAGGTCAAGATAGGCAAGCGCCCGACTCCGCCGCGCATGACGAAGATGCCGGAGGAAGACTGAACGTTTCTATTCGAGCAGTTCTTGTTGCCTGCGCCCCACCGCCCGCGCGATCAGGATACCCAGTTCGTATAACAGGCACAGCGGGATCGCCAGGAACAGCTGCGACATGACGTCCGGCGGCGTGACCACAGCCGCAATCACAAAGGCTCCGACAATGACGTAGCCACGGGCTTCGATCAGTTTGTCGATGGTGACCACACCAAAATACACCAGCACGACCACCACGATGGGCACCTCGAAGGTGACACCGAACGCCACAAACATGGTCATGACAAAGCTCAGATAAGCCTCGATGTCAGGCGCAGGGGTGATGCTCGACGGCGCAAATTCGGCAATGAAACGGAAAACGCTGCCAAACACGATGTAGTGGCAAAAGGCGATGCCTGCCAAAAACAGCAGGGTGCTTGAGATGACCAAGGGCAATGCCAGACGCTTTTCGTGCTGATACAGACCCGGCGCCACAAAAGCCCACCCCTGGAACAGCACATAAGGCAGCGCCACCACAAAAGCCACCATGCCGGTGAGCTTGATGGGGATCATGAAGGGCGTGATGACACCGGTGGCGATCATCTTGGTGCCCTCGGGCAGGGCAGCCTGCAAGGGCGTGGCCAGCGTGTCCCAGAAATAAGCGGCACCGGGCCAGATCATCAGGATGATGAACACCACACCGACCGCGATCACGGCGCGCAGCAGGCGGTCTCTGAGTTCGACCAGATGGGATACGAAGGTTTCTTCCTGTGGGGCATTCATGGGGGTCAGGTCAGGTTACCGGCGGCACATCCACATGTACCAGCACCTGCCGGACGGCTGCGCCAGCCGCTCCACCTGGCGTCACCGGAGGCGGAGGCGGCGGGGCAATGGTGGTGTTGGGGCCCATGATGCCTTCGGAATAATCCTCTACGACATGGTCCAACTGGTGGCGCATGAGGTCGCCTTCAGCGTCAGATTCGGCTGCGACACCAGAGTCGGCCTTGGCTTGCGCAGCGGGATCAGGTTCGGCGGCAGGGTTGGATGAGGAGCCCGCCTGCGCTTGCGGGCCGGGTTGGTTCAGTTGCGGGGGCGCAGGGGCGGACTCGGGCCCGGGCGCGGGCTCAGAAACAAGTTCCACGGACTGCGATGCCTCACTGTTGTCCATACCGGCTTCGGTGGCGGCCTGCGCATCATCGGTCGCAGTCGGGGCAGATGCCAGCGGATTGTCCAGACGGGTAAGGTCTTCTGTCTGTTGTGCAAACTGGTTGAGCGTATCCTGCGCCTTGTCCAGTTCGGATTTGACCTCGGTGACCTGCGTGGTGACCGAGGTCTCGATGCTGCGGGCCGTTTCCTGCATTTCGGCTTGCAGCTTGCGCAACTCGTCAACCTGCATTTCGCGATCAATGTCGCGCTTGACGTCGTTGACGTAGCGCTGCGCCCGACCCATGAGGTGCCCCAGCGTTCGGGCTACCTTGGGCAGACGTTCGGGACCGATGACCACCAGGGCCACGATCCCGATGACCAGCATTTCTGAGAAGCCGACGTCAAACATGGAATGGATTCAGAAACACCTGCGTTCGGCGTAGGGCAGCGATCATCAGTTGGATGACTTTTCGCGGGCGACGACATCGATGGTCTTGGACGCATCGACCTGCGCCACTGTCTGGGCTGGGACTGCGCCCGGTGCAGAGCCTGCGGTACCACCAGCGGCATCGTTACCGTCTTTCATACCCTCTTTGAAGCCCTTGACTGCACCACCCAGGTCAGAACCCATGTTTCGCAGCTTTTTGGTGCCGAACACCAGCATGACGATGAGCAGAACGATTAACCAATGCCAGATACTGAATGAACCCATTTTGTAGACTCCTGTGTCCTGGTTTTCAATGCCGCCGGCGCATTCAGTGCGCCAGCATCGGCCCCAGCGGATTCGGGCCGCCCAGAATGTGTATGTGTAGATGATACACCTCCTGACAACCCACGCGCCCCGTGTTTACGATAGTACGGAAGCCATCAGTCAGCCCCTGGCTGACCGCCAGTTCGCCTGCTTTGGCCAGCATGCGACCCAGAACAGCCTGATGCGACATGTCGGCCGTTGCCAGCGATTCGATGTGCTGCTTGGGAATGATCAGAAAGTGCACCGGGGCTGCAGGCCGGATGTCATGGAAGGCCAGGATCTCGTCGTCTTCATAGACTTTTTTGCACGGGATTTCGCCACGCACGATTTTGCAAAAAATGCAGTCCTGACTCATCCCTGTGCTCCTTTGTCTTGGCTTTCACGTTGTTCACGCTCACGTGCCTTGCGGCTGGCCTTTTCTTCCAGACCGGATAATCCGACCCGCCGCTGCAACTCGCCAAGCACGTCGCTGGGCGACAGGCCATGCCAGGACAGCAGCACCATGGAATGGAACCACAGATCGGCCATTTCATTGACCACACTGGCCGGCGCCTGATCCTTGGAGGCCATGACAACCTCTGTCGCCTCCTCGCCGATTTTTTTCAGGATGGCATCCTGACCCTTGTGGAACAGACGCGCCACATAGGATGCATCCGGGTCGCCACCCTTTCGCGTTTCAAGCACAGCAGCCAGTGCGCTGAGCACATCGCCCGTATCGCCGGCATGGCCCGTCTCGACTGCTTCGCCTGAGGCACCGACTGGTTTGGATGATGACATGGTCTTATTTCCGGTAAATGACGGAGGGGTCCTTGATGACCGGATCCACGGGCGCCCAACGGGGCTCGCCTGCATCCGACACCTGCAATTCATGGAAAAAACAGCTCTCGCGACCTGTGTGGCAGGCAATGCCACCTTCCTGTGTGATGCGCAGGATGATGACGTCGCCATCACAGTCCAGGCGGATGGCATGCACGCGCTGTCGGTGACCCGACTCTTCGCCCTTGCGCCACAGGCGGTTGCGCGAGCGCGAAAAATAGGTGGCGTAGCGGGTGTCAGCAGTTTCCTGCAGCGCTTCGCGGTTCATCCAGGCCACCATGAGGATGCGACCGGTGGCATCGTCCTGCGCGATGGCGGTCACCAAACCGCGTTCATCAAAACGTACGGCGTCCAGCCACGGCTGGTTCACGTCAACATCTGCGCTCACGCTGCCCTCATTTCGAACATCACTGACGCACCTGTATGCCCTGGCTGGCCATCAGCGCCTTGGCTTGCCCCACGGTGTATTCGCCGTAGTGAAAAATGCTCGCGGCCAGCACGGCACTGGCCTTGCCTTGTTTGACGCCGTCAGCCAGATGCTGCAGATTGCCCACGCCACCGCTGGCAATGACCGGGATGGTGACAGCCTCGGACACCGCACGGGTCAGTTCGAGGTCGAAACCGGATTTGGTACCGTCGCGGTCCATGCTGGTGAGCAACAATTCACCGGCGCCGGCCTGCTGCATGCGGCGCGCCCAGTCCAGTACGTCAATGCCGGTGGAATTGCGTCCACCATGGGTAAAGACTTCCCAGCCGCCACCGGCCTTGGCTTTGGCATCGATGGCCACCACAATGCATTGCGAACCGTAGAAACTGGACGCATTGGCGACCAGATCGGGGTTCTGCACGGCAGCGGTGTTCATGGACACTTTGTCCGCGCCCGCATTGAGAAGCCTTCGCACGTCCTCCACCTTGCGCACGCCGCCGCCGACGGTCAGCGGTATGAAAACCTGAGAGGCCACCTCTTCAATGACGTGCAGGATGAGGTCGCGCTGGTCG
>SXZD01000006.1 GCA_005788065.1 Burkholderiales bacterium | reverse complement strand
CCAGTGGCACATAGCTGTGGCCGTAGCGCACGAGTCCCTTGTTGTCGCCCAAAGCCTTGGCCACCGCCATGCCCAAGGTGATGCCGATGTCCTCCACGGTATGGTGGGCATCGATGTGCAGGTCGCCTTTGGCCTGTACTACCAGATCGATCAACCCATGACGGGCGATCAGATCGAGCATGTGATCCAGAAAAGGCACGCCTGACTCGAGCGTACGCTGACCGGTGCCGTCGAGATTCACTTCGACACGGATCTGGGTTTCAAGGGTGTTGCGGATGACTTCGGCGGTTCTCATGACGCCATGACTTTCTGCAGAGCATTCAAAAATTGACGGTTTTCGTCAGCGGTACTGACGGTGACACGCAAGCAACCCGACAACAGCGGATGCATGCCGGATACATTTTTAATCAAGATACCCGCATTGCGCAGCGCCTGAAAGACTGCGGCCGCATCTGCCACACGGAAGATCAGGAAATTGGCCTGCGAGTCGTACACCTGCAACACGCCGGGCATCTGCGCAAGTTGCTGCGCCAACTCGGCACGCTGAGCGACCAGGTCAGCTGCCTGTTCATCGAGCACGTGATGATGCGCCAGAAGAAACTCGGCCGCTGCACGGGTCAATACGTTGATATTGTACGGCGGACGCACCTTGTTCAGTTCGGCCATCCATGCCGGGGCTCCGGCCATATAGCCCAGACGTATGCCGGCCAGACCCTGTTTGGACAGGGTACGAACCACCACGACGTTGGGCAGGTCCAGCACATGGGGCATGAAACTGCTGGAAGAAAACGGCGCATAGGCCTCATCCACGACCAGCAGACCGGGGTGCATGGCGTGCGCCAATGCCTGCAGGTCTTCGGTGCGACAGGCGCGCCCGGTGGGGTTGTTCGGATACGCCACAAACAGCACCTTGGGCCGCTCGGTCTCGATGGTTGCCAGCAAGGCCGGCATGTCGAGGCTGAAATCGGGCAGGGTGGGCACGCCAACAAAGCGGGCATGATTCCATTGCGCGGACACCGCATACATCACGAAGGTGGGAATGGGTGACAACACGACATCACCGGGCGCACAGCAGGCCTGGATGATGAGATGGATGAGCTCGTCAGACCCGTTGCCGAACATGACGGGGGCCTGCGCCGGAATAGGGGTTGCCCCGCGCAGCACGGCCTCGAGTGCTGGGCTTTCAGGTGACGGATAGCGGTTCAGCGCCACCTCTGCAAGACGCTGTGCCAGCCCCTGCTTGAGCGCTTCGGGCAGGGGATGGGGGTTTTCCATGGCGTCGAGCTTGAGCAAGCCTGTGGCATCAGCCACCACATAGGCATGCGTCTGCTGGACATCGGCGCGAACCGTCTGCTGCACGCAGGCGCTGACGGCTTGCGCCGAAACCGGGAAGGCTGCGCTGTCTGGCGCAGCGTTGTCGGTGGTTTGACCCGCGTTCATCACGCCGCGTCCCCGGAGACCTGTCCAGCCGTATCCG
The DNA here is from genome assembly GCA_005788065.1 of Burkholderiales bacterium. Lineage (GTDB taxonomy): Bacteria > Pseudomonadota > Gammaproteobacteria > Burkholderiales > Burkholderiaceae_B > SXZD01. The sequence goes on along the minus strand of SXZD01000006.1, from coordinate 2,223 downwards.
CAGCGGTAGGAATGCGGTATTCAGCTGAACGCGCATGGGCCTGCAAGCCTTCGCCATAAGCCAGTTCTGCCGCTACCTTGCCCAACGTTGCAGCGCCCTGCGCCGACACGTGGATGAGGCTACTGCGCTTCTGGAAGTCATACACGCCCAAGGGTGATGAGAAACGGGCGGTACCGGCCGTCGGCAAGACGTGGTTGGGACCTGCACAATAGTCGCCCAATGACTCGGACGAGTGCACGCCCATGAAAATGGCGCCGGCATGTCGCAGGTGCTCAACCCAATGCTGCGGGTCTTGAACGGAAAGCTCAAGGTGCTCAGGTGCAATCTGGTCGGACAGGGCACAGGCCTCTTCCATGTCGCGTACCTGGATGAGTGCGCCACGGTCTTTCAGCGAGGTGCGGATGACGGCTGCGCGCGGCATGTCCTGCAAGAGGCGCTCGATGCTTTTCTCAACGGCATCGATAAATGCCGCGTCGGGGCACAGCAGGATGGATTGCGCCATCTCATCGTGCTCGGCCTGGGAAAAAAGGTCCATGGCAATCCAGTCGGGCGATGTTTTGCCGTCGCAGATGACCAGAATTTCAGAAGGACCGGCAATCATGTCGATGCCCACCGCACCGAACACACGGCGCTTGGCTTCGGCGACATAGGCATTACCCGGACCGACAATCTTGTCGACACGGGGAATGGTCTGCGTGCCATAGGCCAGTGCGGCAACGGCCTGGGCTCCACCGATGGTGAACACCCGGTCAACACCTGCCAACGCGGCAGCAGCCAGCACCATGTCATTGCGCACCCCGTCCGGTGTGGGAACAACCATGATGACCTCACGTACGCCGGCAACCTTGGCGGGAATGGCATTCATCAGAACCGATGAGGGGTAGGCCGCCTTGCCACCGGGTACGTAAAGACCGGCCCGATCCAGCGGCGTCACGCGCTGCCCGAGGACGGTGCCGTCAGCCTCTGTGTAGGTCCAGCCCTGTGCAATCTGCTTTTCGTGGAAGGTACGCACACGCTGTGCAGCCGTTTCAAGTGCCTGTCGTTGTGCGGCAGGCAAACCGTCAAGAGCCGCCTGCAAGGCTGCACGTGGCAGTTCGAGTGCGGCGGCATGCGCCAGCGACAGGCGGTCGAAGCGTGCCGTGTAATCGAGCACGGCCGCATCGCCGCGCTTGCGAACGTCGGCAATGATGTCGGCAACAGCCTGTTCGATTTTCGGGTCACGCTGCTCTTCGTAAGCCAGCAGGGCCCGGAACTGTTCAGCAAAATCTGCCTGCGCGGAAGACAGGCGGCGGATGAGGGAAGACATGGAACAACCTGTGAAAAACGAACCTACTTTACAGCACTTGCAAATGCGTCGATGAGGGGCTGCAAACCCTCATGCTTGAGTTTCAGCGCAGCCTGGTTGACAACCAGACGTGACGAGATGGAACCAATCTCTTCGACTTCAACCAGATTGTTGGCGCGCAAGGTACCACCGGAACTGACGAGGTCGACAATGGCATCGGCCAGTCCCACCAGCGGTGCCAGCTCCATGGAGCCATACAGCTTGATGAGGTCGACATGCACACCCTTGTCGGCAAAATGTTCGCGTGCTGCTTTGACATACTTGGTAGCCACGCGCAGACGGTTGCCTTGGCGCACAGCGCGCTGATAATCAAAACCCTTGGGGGCTGCAACGCACAGGCGGCAACGGGCAATGTTCAGGTCCAGACTTTGGTAGAGACCATCTCCGCCATGTTCGTCGAGCACGTCTTTGCCGGCCACGCCAAGATCTGCTGCACCGAACTGCACGTAGGTGGGCACATCGGTGGCGCGCACGATGATGACGCGCACGTCGTCCCGGTTGGTGCCGATGATGAGCTTGCGCGACTTTTCGGGGTCTTCGCTGACTTCGATACCGGCCGCCTTCAGCAGCGGCAGGGTTTCTTCGAAAATGCGTCCCTTGGACAGGGCCAATGTGATCATCTGCTTACCCGTTTGACCCGGGCTCCGAGTCCCTGCAATTTGACTTCCATGGATTCATACCCACGGTCGAGGTGATAGATGCGGTCGACGAGGGTCTCGCCCTCGGCAACCAGACCCGCAATGACAAGACCCGCTGATGCGCGAAGGTCGGTAGCCATGACGGTAGCCCCTTCGAGTCTGCTGACGCCCTTGACGATGGCCGTATTGCCCTCCACCGCACTGGAGGCGCCCATGCGCTGCAGTTCCTGCACATGCATG
>SXZD01000061.1 GCA_005788065.1 Burkholderiales bacterium | reverse complement strand
TTCATCGAAGAAAAATATGAAGCCGGCCTCGTACTCGAGGGCTGGGAGGTGAAGGCCATCCGTGCTGGCCGTGCCCAAATCAAAGAAGCTTACGTCATCATACGCAGCGGCGAGATCTACCTGCTGGGCTCACATATTGCACCGCTGCAGACGGCATCCACACACATCAACCCCGACCCGACCCGTACCCGCAAACTGCTGCTCAAATCAGAGGAAATCCGCCGTCTCATCGGCAAAGTTGAACAGCGTGGCTACAGCCTGTTGCCGTTGGATCTGCACTACACCAAGGGGCGGGTCAAATGCGAAATCGGCCTTGGAAAAGGCAAGAAGCAGCACGACAAACGCGAGACAGAGAAGCAAAAAGACTGGGAGCGCGAACGTCAGCAATTACTCAAGACGCGGCGCAGTTAAGATCCAGCCGTACCGCCGCATCACCGGTCTTCACCCGCCAATCTTCTCCGCCTTGACGATGGACATCGCCGAGGCCAGCACGCTGGACATCTCCGCCATATTCGCCGGCACAATCAGGGTATTGCCCTCTTTGGCGATACCGGCAAAGGCAGCCACATACTGCTCGGCCACCTTCATGTTCACTGCCTGATTGCCACCGGGCAGCGACAGTGACGCAGCCACCCGCTCAATCGCCTGCGCATTGGCATCTGCCAGCGCGCGAATGGCTGCTGCCTCACCCTCAGCGCGGTTGACTGCGGCAATCCGCTCGCCTTCAGAACGCGCAATGGCCGACTCACGCTCGCCGGTTGCGATGTTGATCTGCTCCTGCTTGCGCCCCTCGGAGGCTGCAATCAGCGCCCGTTTTTCGCGCTCAGCGGTGATCTGCTGCTGCATGGCGTGCAGAATTTCTTTCGGCGGCGTGAGGTCCTTGATCTCGTAGCGCAACACCTTCACGCCCCAGTTCAGCGCCGCCTCATCCAGCGCGCTGACGACGCTGGAGTTGATGAAATCCCGCTCTTCAAACGTGCGATCCAGTTCGAGCTTGCCAATGACAGAACGCAAGGTGGTCTGAGCCAATTGCGTCACAGCCATGACATAGTTGTTGGAACCGTAACTGGCCCGCATCGGGTCGGTGACCTGAAAATACAGGATGCCATCGACCTGCAACTGCGTGTTGTCGCGCGTTATACACACCTGACTGGGAACATCCAGCGCAATTTCTTTCAGGGAATGACGGTAGGCCACCCGGTCGACGAACGGAATCAAAAAATTCAAACCCGCGCCCAGCGTACGGTCAAACTTGCCTAGGCGCTCCACCACCCAAGCATTCTGCTGCGGAACGATTCGAACCGACTGTCCGATGAAGACAACCACCAACACCAGCAATATGAGTGCTACATCCATGTTTCAGACCTTTTGAACAGAATTCTTATTGACCGCTTCAATCAACGGAGTCGATCAACGGATTCAATGACCAAGCGCACGCCGTCTACCGCCACGATACGATGCGGACCCGTCATGCGCTGTGCGTCGGGGCGCGACAGCACAGCCGCCCACATGGCGCCCCGGTGTTTGACCTCGCATGTGCCATCTTCGTTCCAGTGCGCAACAGCCACCCTTTCACCGATGTCCAACTGACCCAACGGGTTGGCGTTATTGTCGGATGCGTGCGTCACCCGCCGCCCCCGCATCTGCCACACCGCAAAGCAGGCCGACAGGCCAATCAGGCTGGCCACAACGATTTGAAGGGAAACCGGCACATCCAGACGCGCGCACAAGGCTCCAGCCAAGGCGCCCGCGCCCAGCATCAAAAAATAGAACGTACCCGTGAGCATCTCTGTGGCAAGCAGAACACCTGCCAGAATCAACCAGATGGAAACCATGGACATAGAAAGGACTTCAAGCACTGCGAAGTGCTCATCTTAGCAGTAGATCTCTGGAAGGAGTGGCCGCGCTAGGGCGTGGCGGCAGCGCTGCGGCGGTCACAGGTAAAAACACCCAAGACCGCCCCAGTGTTACACCGGCATCAAGACTTTGCGGCCAGTTTGGCCAATCGCTGCCAGGTATCGATCACCGTGTCGGGGTTGAGCGAAATGGACAGAATACCTTCCTGCATCAGCCACTCGGCAAAGTCCGGGTGGTCCGACGGTCCCTGACCGCAGATACCCACATACTTGTTGGCGCTGCGGCACGCCTTGATGGCTTTTGACAACAGCGCCTTGACAGCTGGATCGCGCTCATCAAAGTCAGCCGCCAGCAACTCAAGGCCGGAATCGCGGTCCAAACCCAACGTGAGCTGTGTCAGGTCGTTGGAGCCCACCGAGAAGCCGTCAAAATACTGCAGGAACTCATCAGCAAGCACCGCGTTGGAAGGCACTTCGCACATCATGATCAGGCGCAGGCCGTTTTCTCCACGCTTCAGCCCATTGGCTGCGAGCAACTTACCCACCCGCTCCGCTTGGCTCAGCGTACGCACAAACGGAATCATGATTTCAACGTTGTCCAAGCCCATGGTCTCACGCACCCGCTTCAGTGCCTCGCACTCCATGCGGAAGCATTCTGCAAACTCTTCCGAAATATAACGGGCC
>SXZD01000060.1 GCA_005788065.1 Burkholderiales bacterium | reverse complement strand
TCAGTCTTGATATCCTTGGCCAGTTCACTGGCCAAGGCTTGAAGTTTGCTACGGTCCATGGTGTTTGTGCTCAACATTGCGGTCTTCCCTCATTGGAGGTTAATAGGCCGAATGCACTTACACAAATTTATTTACAGGCTCTGTGGCAGGGGTACTTCCATGATGGAAGTCCCCTATGCCGATATCTGCCCTGCCGGATTCACGCCCGGCGATCTAGACTTTCCTTCGACCTGCACCGCGGTGGCTGCTCATACTGCCAATTGCGTTTCTTGCCAAACCGACATAGCGGTCCTACTCCCTGATGATCTGTGTGGTGCGGAAGCCCGACCTCGTCGCGTGCCTTCGCTTTAAATCCAACTGATGCAGGGAACTCCACTCATGAAAAAATCCATCTTCTCCGCTGTCGCACTGATGACGGCGATTTCCGCTCCAGCCTTTGCGGATGTAAATGCGTTTGAGGGTTACAACGCAGGTCTGAATCTCAAGATGATCAACACGTCGTCCAGTACAACCATTGACGGCGTCACCATCGATATCGGCAAGGACACGCTGATGACAGACATCCAGGGCGGTTATGTATTTCGCATGACGCCACGTGCAACCTTGGGTGTGTCGGTCGATTACTCGTTTGGTGAGGTGAAGGGGGGCAACATCGGTTCCGCAGAACTGAAAGGCAAAAACGCCTGGGGTGTCGCATTGGAACCGGGCTATGTCATGAGCAAAGATACGCTGATCTACGGCATTCTCTCGTTTAACCGCATACAGGGGGAGGCGGTGGGTGAGGGTGAATCAGCATCCAAGAGCTTTTATGGTGTGGGATATGGTGCGGGTACCCGTATCAAGCTAGATTCCAACTGGTATGTGCAGCTTGAGGCCAAGTCGATTCACTACGAAGACAAATCGATTGATGGCGTTAACTTCAAGCCGCGTGCGACGTTGGGTCTGATTGGAGTGGGCTATCGGTTCTGACTTGTTGGGAGAGCGTCTCAAAACGGGCACGCAGGGCCTCGCCGATCAGGATGAGGCAAGGCCCTTCGCGCTGCGTTGAAAGTGTTTCGGCAGCGGACGCCATGGCAAATGTCGGCAGCTGGGCCAGAGTGACTGCCGTGAAGCATTGGTCAGACTGCGAGACCGATGCTGCAATGATGACGGGTGTGTCGGCGCTGCGACCCGCCTGCAGCAAAGACTCCGCCCAAAAGGCAGCCTGCTTGAGCCCCATGTAGACAGCCAGTGTATCTGCGCCCGGAATGTCGTCTGCCATGGCATGCGGCTGCTCGCCATGCCCCACGGCGGGCGTGAGCAGGGCGACTGACCGTGCCACACCCCGCAGCGTGAGCGAGGTTTGCAATTCAGAGGCCGCCGCCAGTGCCGTGGTGATGCCGGGCACCACCTCGAAGTCGAAGCCGGCGTCGCGCAGTGCGGTCATCTCTTCGTCAGCGCGCCCGAAAATCATGGGGTCGCCACCCTTCAGACGAACCACGCGCTGGTATTTTCGCGCCGCATCCACCAACTGCTTGTTGATGAAGTGCTGGGCGGTCGAGAGTTTGCCGCAACGCTTGCCCACCGGTATGAGCACTGCGTCGGGTGAGGCCATGGACAGCAGTTCTTCGCTGACCAATGCGTCGTGCAAAATGCATTGTGCCTGCTGGAGCAAACGCAAGCCCCTGACGGTGATCAGGTCTGCTGCGCCGGGTCCGGCGCCGATGAGTGCAATGTGGGCCATGATGAAACTCGCTTGGACAGGGTTATACGCCAGGGGGCTGTGTGGCTTGACGAACAATCGATGATCGACTGTTGACCAAGCGCTGACCCATTGATGCTTGCGTGATGATCAATCGGTCAGAGCTTCAGGCCGCGACGCTTCCCCTCGGGCGTCTACCTCACTGCGCTGCAACGATCATGCCAGCCGCCGCCGTCTGATGCGTGGCCGTGTCAATCAGGATGAAGCTGCCTGTGGCGCGGTTTTCAGCATACAGGTCTGCAATCAGCGGTTGCGCCAGCACCAAGTCGATGCGCGCAATGTCGTTCATGCGCACCGATGTGGTGTCCTCCCCGTGTGACAGCGTCTGGATGTCCAATACCTGTTTGACCGCCTGCACCTTGGCATGCACCGTGCGGGTGGTGTTCTTCAGCCAGTATTTGCGCGCGGGGTTGAGCGCATCGGCGTCCAGCCAGCAGATGTCTGCGGTCAAGCTGCGCACGGCACGCGGTGCATGCGTGTCGCCTGCCAACGCAAACTGGTCGCCACGAGACACATCAATGTCGCGGTCCACCACCAGCGTGATGCACTGGCCGGTGTGTGCAGTCTGCAATTCCTGGTCAAGCAGCAACAGGCGCGACACTTTGGCCGTTTGGCCTGAAGGCAGTACCTGCACTTCGTCGCCCACGGAGACAGAACCGCTTTCAATGCGACCCATGTAACCGCGGAAATCGTCGGCCTTGTGACCGTCGTGACGCGCCACCAATTGCACCGGGAAACGAAAGCCCAGCACATGTGCGGCTTCGCTGCGCTCTGCACGGCTGGGCATCTCTTCCAGCAGTGTGAGCAGCGGGGCGCCCGCGTACCAAGGCGTACGTGCGCTCAGTGTGACCACGTTGTCGCCCGCTAGTGCAGAGATGGGCAGCACATGGATGTCGGCGATGTTCAGCGACTCGGCCAGGGCACGTACTGCTGTTTCGGTCGCCTTGAACTTGGCTGTGTCGAAGTCCACCAGGTCCATTTTGTTGACTGCAAAAATGACAGACGGCAAACCGAGCTTGGACGCGATGGCACTGTGCCGTTTGGTTTGCGCCAGCAGGGTGGCCTGCAGGCCGTCTGCGCCTTCAGTGAATGTAACGCGTGTCACATCCACCAGCACAATGGCCACATCGGCCGTACTGGCGCCGGTGACCATATTGCGCGTGTACTGTTCATGCCCC
>SXZD01000059.1 GCA_005788065.1 Burkholderiales bacterium | reverse complement strand
GTGCGCGAAACCTTCTACATCCGTCAGATGACGGCCAAGCAGGCACATGCGGTGATGCGCGAGATGGGTGTGCGTTTCAACGATCTGGGTACGTTTGGGCGCGCCAACCGGTACGCACTTCAAGGGTGAACTTCAAGGATCATATTCAGGGTCGTTTTGGCGTGGACATGAGCGCCGTGACAGCAACCAGTACAAGCGCCCAAAACCCGAAGACAACCTCAACCTCTGCCAGCAGATTATTGTGCAAACCCGCATAAGCAGCCCTTATCCCGAATGCACGGTCAGTTACGGACGAGACCGCTAGACAGTCGGGTTCTCCAGCAAAATGGCTGCCCCCAACCCACCACCGGCGCAGCTTGATACGACCGCATAGCGCTGCCTCTCTGCCTGCAGGCGCGCTGCGGCCGTACTCAACAGGCGCATGCCGGTGGTCGCAAATGGATTGCCCAAAGCCAAAGAGCCACCCCAGGCGTTCAAGCGTTCGAGCGGCAACACGCCCGGCACATCCCCCCCATGGTATTCGGCTGCAAACTCAGGCCGCGACAGGCACGCAAGATTCACCAGAATCTGCGCTGCAAAGGCTTCATGCAACTCCCACACGCCGATGTCGTCCATGCTCAACCCGCGTCGCGCCAACAGCTTGGGAATGGTGACAGCAGGCCCCAACAGCATTTCAGTTTCAAGGTCTTTGACCGCAGCAAACTGGTAATCCACCACCACAGCCTTCGGGGTCAACCCCATGGATTGAGCCGCCTGTTGGCTGGTGAGCAACAGCGCAGCAGAGCCATCCGTAAACCGAGAAGAACCGGCAGCCGTGATGACGCCCTGTGTTTTGTCAAAAATGGGTTTCATCCGAACCAGCTTGTTCATCGTGCAGTCGGCCCTTGGCGTGTCATCAGCCGTCACCGTCACGTTCAGAGCGGGCACATGCACCGGCACAATGTCGTCTGCATAGCGGCCCTGCGCGATAGCTGCAATGGCGCGTTGGTGACTGCGCTCGGTAAACGCATCGCAATCAGCGCGCGACACTGAAAACTTTTTGACCATGGCCTCGGCGCACACACCCATTACTTTCTTGGTGGTGAAGTCGGTGCCTTTGGGCATTTCGGGCAAGAGGTCGCGCGGACGCAAGGCCGCAAGCAACTTCAGAACACTCTTGGCGGAACTGTCCTGACGCACCTTCATGGCTGCGCGACGAATGGTTTGCGAGAACCGGATCGGAATATCGGAAAAACTTTCAACACCGCCAGCGATGCCCGCCTCAACGCGACCCAACGCGATCATGTCGCACAGGTTGGCAAATCCCACACTGGCCGACAAACCGGCCATGGACGTCGTGTAAGCAGGAATGGTGGCCGGCAATCCGGCTGTCAGCATGCTTTCACGTGCTACGTTGGAGGTTTCAATTTCATGCAACACCGTGCCCATGGTGACCATACCGATACGATCAACCGCAACGCCGGTTTTACTTACCAAACCTGCAATCGATTTGGCAGCCAGCTCATAGGTCATCAGGGGTGAATATGCGCCACCGGAGTCGAGAAACGGAGTTCGCGAACCTGCCACCAGCACCACCGTATTCAATGCGCTCATACGCCCTGCTCCCGGAATCGGCCCACCATGTGCAAGCTGCCGTCCTTGGCCATCAGACGCAGACTGCGCCAACCGTCGGAACCGGCGTTGGCGCCCACCTGCACAGTCAGATCGGCATTGGGCAGGGTCAGCGGCTTGATCCAGCGAACATCCAGTGCAGAAATTGTGTGACCGGCGTTTTGAATACATTCAAACGAGCGGGCCAGTTGACCAAAGCCATGCAGGATGAGCGTTTTGAAGCGACTGCGTCGGCCGATTGCAGGCAAGGTGTGGATCGGATTGAAGTCACCAGTGAGCATCGCAAAATTCAGTCCGTCGTGAAACTGCGCAGTCCACTGCCCCACCGTCACATACGCCTCTTCATCGGCAGGCTTGCTGCCCGCCTTTTTGGATTTTGATTGGCCCTGCGGCACGGTGCTGTAACTGTCGATGACCATAGCCAGTTCGCGTTGTGCATTGAGCACGCGTACCTGCGTGTGAATGCGCACACGGTCAGGTTCCTGGCTTACATCCATCAAACTGCCCGACAGATGCAGGGCTGCGTTGCGCAACAGGGGCTGATGAATTTCCATCCGCAAACCCTGATTCAATACAGCCAGCAAATTGTAGGGGGCAAGCGACCCCAGATTGGCCAGCAGGGGCATGGCAAAGTGACTGCAAAAGTGTGCGGGTATCTGCTTGGCATAACGGCCCGGGGCTGCTCCGCTCCAGTGCACATAACTGTCGACCAGCGCGTTGGATATGGGCTTTAGAGATTGGTCCAGATGCACAGGCAGCGGCGGAAGCTTCTTCGGGCGCGTGACGGGGTTTGAACTGCGCACGGCGGCCGCCCCCATGCTGCGAATGTTCGCAAGCTGGTGCACGATGAATTTGACTGGATAGTCAAGCTGCATGGAATAGTCTCCTGCCGATTGTTATTTGATGTGATGTGAGGTTTTGGCTATTTGGCAGATTGTGAGTTTACTGCACATCTGGGTTTATTTTGCAACCCGTTGCAATAAAGCACTACAATCCGGTGTCATTGTGAAACAAGCGCCGCGATGTCCTTACCCCACGCCCTGCTGACCTCCCTTCTGGAAAAGCCGACTTCAGGCTCCGAGCTGGCTCGTCGCTTCGACAAGTCCATCGGCTACTTCTGGCAAGCCACACACCAGCAAATCTACCGCGAACTGGCGCGACTGGAAGAAGCGGGGTTGGTCAGTTCCACCGCAGAAGAAGGCGCCCGTGGCCGCAAGCGCAACTACAAGGTGTTGACTGCCGGAAAAGCGGAACTTAAACGCTGGATGTCGCAACCGTCCGAGCACCGCAACTTGCGCGACGAGATGATGGTGCGGGTTCGGGCAGCCGCCATCATCGGGCCGCATGGCCTGCAAGAGGACATCCGCATCCGCCTCGAACACCACCAAGCGCAACTGGCGCTGTACCGCGAGATTGAGAAACACGACTTCAAGGACAAACCTAAAGACCCGAAACTCGGCTTGCAACATCTGCTGCTGAACGCCGGCATCGAATATGAGCAGATGTACATCGACTTCTGCCACAAGGTGCTCAAACAGATTGAATCGGCCTGTGACACGAGGGGCAAACCTCGTTTGAAACGAGCCTGAATCAAGCCTTGAAAGCCTTCCAAGAGAACATCGGAATTTTTGCAACCTGTTGCATAAAGATTATTTTTTACCTAACATCCCTCAAACATTTTTTGCAACTGATTGCATAAGCGAGACACTTCATGACAACAGCCAGCCCCTACCCCCACCTGCTCAAGCCGCTTGATCTGGGCTTCACCACCCTGCGCAACCGCGTGCTCATGGGGTCCATGCACCTGAATCTGGAAGAAGCACCCAACGGCTTTGAGCGAATGGCTGCCTTCTATGCCGAACGGGCACGCAACGGTGTGGGGTTGATTGTCACGGGCGGTATCGCACCGGAGGCGCGTGGCGCCGTATTCCACAATGCGGCCAAGCTGACCACGGAGGAAGAAGCCGAACACCACCGCGTAGTGACCGATGCCGTGCACCGCGAAGGCGGCAAGATCTGCATGCAGATTTTGCACACCGGCCGCTACGCCTATTCGCCCGATCAGGTTGCGCCCAGTGCGGTCAAGTCGCCCATCACGCCGTTTGCGCCGCGCGAAATGACGCAGGCCGACATTGAAGAGACCATCGAGAACTTTGCCCGCTGTGCTGCACTTGCACAAAAAGCCGGATATGACGGCGTGGAGGTCATGGGGTCTGAGGGTTATCTGATCAACCAGTTCATTGCCAAGCGCACCAACCACCGTACCGATGAATGGGGTGGTGCCTATGAAAACCGCATGCGCTTTCCGGTGGAAATTGTCCGCCGCGTGCGCGAACGCGTCGGCACGAATTTCATCATCATCTACCGCCTCTCCATGCTCGATCTCGTCGAGGGCGGCTCCACTTTCGAAGAAACCGTGCAACTGGCACAAGCCATCGAGAAAGCCGGTGCCACGCTCATCAAGGCGCCGTATGTCACGTACTACAACTGGTACCAGGCGGTGCTGCTCGACCCCGAGGGCAACGTCTTCCGCATCAACTACATGATGTGATGGACACGCCGCGCGCCATGCCTGGGCCCTTGCCGGATGCCGATGCCGCAGCGCAGGCACTGGCGGCGCAGGCGCGCGCGG
>SXZD01000058.1 GCA_005788065.1 Burkholderiales bacterium | reverse complement strand
GTGCATACCTGGTTGCCCGATGCGCACGTTGAAGCGCCGACGGGTGGTTCAGTCGTGCTGGCAGCCATCATGCTGAAACTGGGTGCGTACGGCTTCCTGCGCTTTTCGCTGCCGATCGCACCGGATGCCAGTCAGGCCCTGTCGGGTTTCATGATCACGCTGTCTTTGATCGCAGTCGCTTACATTGGCTTGGTCGCGTTGGTGCAGACCGACATGAAAAAGCTGGTGGCCTATTCATCCATCGCACACATGGGCTTTGTGACGCTGGGTTTCTTCATGTTCCAGACCCTGGCCGTTGAGGGTGCCATCATCCAGATGATTTCGCACGGCTTCGTGTCGGGTGCGATGTTCATGTGTATTGGCGTGCTGTATGACCGCATGCATTCGCGCAACATTGCCGACTACGGCGGCGTGGTCAACACCATGCCAAAATTCGGCGCACTGTTTCTGCTGTTTGCCATGGCCAACTCGGGTCTGCCGGCCACCAGCGGTTTCGTGGGCGAGTTCATGGTGATTCTGGGTGCGGTTGAATACAACTTCTGGATTGGCGCCATCGCTGCAACCACGCTGATCTTCGGTGCAGCATATTCCCTGTGGATGTACAAGCGCGTGGTGCTCGGTGAAGTGGCCAATCCGCATGTGGCCGAACTGACCGACGTGAATGCCCGTGAATTCTGGATGCTGACCGTCATGGCTCTGCTGGTGCTGGGCATGGGGCTGTATCCCAAGCCGTTCACCGATGTCATGCATGAGTCTGTGCAGGCCCTGTTGAAACACGCTGCAACATCGAAGCTGTGAGGATAAAAACGTGACACCGACTACTTTTGAGAGTCTGAATGCCGCAGCGGCCCTGCCGGAAATTTTGTTGGCCGTTGGCGTGTGTGTGCTGCTGGTACTGGATGGTCTGACGCAGGGTCGCAAACTGGACTTCATTCATGGCGCATCCGTTGCCATGGCAGCCGCCATCGGTATCTACTGCTTGAGTGCGGCAGGGCAGGCACAGCCTGAACTGGCCTTCAATGAGATGTACGTCAACGATTCGATGGGTCTTCTGCTCAAGGGCTTTACCTGTCTGGCTGTTGCCATCACCCTCATTTATGCCAAGCAATACGCTGCCGACAGGCAGATGCTGCGCGGAGAGTTCTACGGTCTCTCGCTGTTTGCCCTGCTGGGTCAGATGGTGATGATTTCTGCCAATACTTTCCTGCTCATCTATCTGGGCCTGGAATTGCTGTCGCTGTCGCTGTATGCAGCAGTGGCCATGCGTCGTGATCATCTGGAATCATCCGAAGCGTCCATGAAGTATTTTGTGCTGGGTGCACTGGCTTCCGGTTTCCTGCTGTATGGTATGTCCATGGTGTACGGTGCAACAGGCACGCTCGAACTGTCTGCGATTGCCAAGGCAACCGCGGCACCAAAAGCCAACAAGCTGATTCTGGTGTTTGGTCTCGTGTTCATTGTGGCAGGTCTGGCATTCAAGCTGGGTGTGGTGCCGTTCCATATGTGGGTACCTGATGTGTATCAGGGTTCACCCACCGCAACCACATTGCTGATCAGTGCAGCGCCTAAGTTGGCCGCATTTGCCATGCTCATCCGCATTCTGGTGGACGGTTTGCTGTCTGCAGCGACTGACTGGCAGCAGATGCTCATGTTCTTGTCCATCCTGTCCATGGGCATCGGCAACCTTGCCGCCATTGCGCAGACGAACCTCAAGCGCATGCTGGCTTACTCCACGATTGCGCAGATGGGTTTCATGCTGCTGGGCATGATGTCAGGTGTGTCGGGCACCGACATGAGCGGCGCTGCCAGTGCATATGGCGCATCCATGTTCTATGTCGTCACCTATGTGCTGACTACCCTGGGCTCTTTTGGTGTGATCCTGTTGCTGTCACGTAAAGGTCTTGATGCCGACAACATCAGCGATCTGAACGGCCTGAATGCCCGCGCGCCCTGGATGGCGTTGGTCATGCTGGTGCTCATGTTCTCGCTGGCCGGCATTCCGCCCATGGTCGGTTTCTATGCCAAGCTGGCTGTTCTGCAGGCTGTGTTTGCGGCAGGGCACGTGGCACTGACCGTCTATGCCGTCATGATGTCGCTGATCGGTGCTTTCTACTACCTGCGCGTGGTCAAAGCCATGTACTTTGAAGAGCCGGCTGATACCGCACCGCTCCAAGGAGGGGCGCGTCCGAGCGCTGTGCTGGGCCTGAACGGTGCAGCCGTGGTGGTGTTGGGCTTGCTGCCGGCGCCGCTGATGGCATTGTGCCTGACGGCGATGCAACGCGTGCTGGGAAGCTGAGCAGAGTTGTTCTGCCTGGTTTGACTTGGGGGCTGTAAAGGGGTGATTTGCGAGAGCGTCACCCCTTTTTCATTGTGTGGCGCAAGAGCGTGCGGGAGATACCTGATGGGTCAAGATAACAACAGCAGTCCCGGCAAGGCTGGGACAGACGTCCACCTGATCGAGACTCAAGTGTCCTCGGAGTTGGTGTTCGATGGCAAGTTACTGAAAATCCATCGTGACATGGCGCGCCTGCCTGACGGCAGTGAATCGGTGCGCGAGTACACCGTGCATCCCGGCGCGGTCATGGTCATACCGGAATTGCCGGATGGTCGCCTGATTGTGGAGCGTCAGTTTCGCTACCCTTTGCACCAGGTGTTTCTTGAGTTTCCGGCTGGTAAACTCGATCCCGGCGAAGATCCGCTGGTCTGTGCCCGCCGTGAACTGGAGGAGGAGACCGGTTATGTGGCAGAACATTTCGAGTATCTGACCACGATACACCCGGTGATTTCATATTCGACCGAGGCGATACGGCTATACCGTGCCTGGGGTCTGAGCAAAGGGGTGCAGAAACTGGATGCAAACGAGTTTCTGGAAGTGACTACCATGACGCTGGACGAGATCATGCAGCAGGTGTGGTCAGGTGAAATCACGGATGTAAAAACCGTGATTGGTGCTTTCTGGTTGTACGCACGACAAAAATCCTGATATCAGGCGTTGTCTACCACGGTGATACGGAAGGCAACATCAAGTTTGCGCGTCACGGCCTGAAAAATGGCAGCCAGATTGTCCATGCCTGGATTGCCCGTCCGAGAGAGCATTCGATGCAAACTTTTGCTGGGTTTGTCGGTGAGGAGCGCAAGCTCTTCAAAGCCGATGGTTGCATTGACCAAATCCCTGAGTATGAGCCTTGCCGCTTCCGGGTTGCCTGCCAAGAAGAGGCTGATTGCTTCATCAAGCAGGGCTTTCGCAAAAGCGGGATCTGCGTGGGCCCGTTCATTGACTGTTTGCTTGTAATCGCGCGTCAGTGCCATGGCTTCTCACTTTCTCCCCGGCTGAGTTTGCCGCTTTTTTCTTATCTTGTATTCCTCGAACAAACCAATTGCTTTTTCGATGGCTTTTTGTTGTTGGCGCTTTGTGCTGCCACCGAACAGAATAATGACCGAATCGCCATCTTTTGCCAGATAAATGCGGTAGCCAAGCCCCCAATCAATAATATACTCGCCGATTCCCCTGAACCATTTGACGCTGGACAGGTTGCCCAGTTCCATTCGAACCTTGGCAGTACTGACTTTCGCAGCAGCGATGGGATCCAGACCCATGAAACATTGACGGTAGGGGCTTGATCCGTTTTCTGGAAGATACTCTTCGACACGATACCTCATGGGCAAAAGCTAACATATAAGTTACCATTTGTGCCCAGTGCAGGCAAGCCCCAGATGCAATGGGTCCGTTATGCAGAACCGTCTGCGTTATGAATGGTTGGGTCGTATGACGCCAGACAGAAAAACGCCCGCACAAGGCGGGCGCTTCAAAGGACTGCCGAACAGTGATTACATGTTCGGATAATTGGGGCCGCCGCCACCTTCTGGAGTTACCCAGTTGATGTTCTGGCTGGG